>NZ_DHFC01000013.1:0-8601 GCF_002400205.1 Aminobacterium sp. UBA4834
GGGAATATTACTGGTTTGTTCTAGAGGCGAGGAGGCTACTAAATGAAAGCTCAGATATTGGATGGGAAAAAAGTAGCAGAGGAAGTACGGGCTGCCATAAAAAAGGAAGTAGATGAAATAAAATCCAAGGGAGGGCACATTCCCGGCTTAGCCGTGGTTCTTGTAGGCGAGAATCCAGCGTCGAAGGTTTATGTAGGTCAGAAAGAAAAAAAATGTAAAGAAGTGGGATTCAACTCTTTTCTTCATAAGCTTCCGGCAAGCACTACAGAAGGAGAGCTCTTGAAGCTCATCGAAACCCTTAACAATGATAAGGCTGTAGATGGTATTCTTGTTCAACTTCCGTTGCCTCAGCAGATTGATAGCGATAAGATCCTCAAAGCCATTGACCCGTCGAAGGATGTGGATGGTTTCCACCCCATGAATATGGGGTATCTTGTCGCTGGACTTCCTGCAGTGCATCCCTGTACCCCGAAAGGCATTATGTATCTCCTTGACGCTTATGGAATCGAAATAGAAGGGAAACATGCCGTAGTGGTAGGGCGAAGCAATATTGTAGGTAAGCCCATTGCCCATCTCCTTCTTGACCGAAACGCTACAGTGACTATCTGTCATAGCAGGACGAAAGATCTGGGGGCTATTACTCGTCAGGCAGATATTATTGTAGCAGCCGTAGGTCGTCCTCGCATGATTACAGGCTCTATGGTGAAAGAAGGAGCTGTAGTTGTGGACGTGGGCATTAATCGTCTTGAGGAAGGATTGGTAGGAGACGTAGATTTTGAAACTGTAGGAGATGTGGCTTCTTGGATTACGCCAGTTCCTGGTGGTGTTGGGCCTCTTACTATTGCTATGTTGCTTAAGAATACATTGGAAGCTGGCCGAAAAAGCAAGAGGTAGGGGCATAACATCTTACTTTTTGACAAATACGTGTTTATTAAAGGGGCTGGTTTTTACCAGTCCCTTTTCTACGTGATACAATATATAAACTTTGTTTCAAGGAGTGGATTTTTTATTTTGCCTGCCATACGTACACTTCAAACATTGTCAAGTTTCTCTCTTCTTGCTGGAAATTTTGGTTTGGATAAGGAAGTTGGAAGAGTGGTACTTCTTGATGATGTGATAGGCGGGGGAGTGTGTTGCTCTTCTGACTCTCTTGTTGTGGGAGCGTGGTCCAGTAAGTCACGTTTTTCAGGTCTTTGTTTGTCTCCCGTTCTTGCTATTATCCAAAATGGTGTCGGGGGAATTGTTTTTCAAGGAGAGATTCCTCCAGAGCTTGAAGAAGCAGCAAATACTTTTTCTACGCCTTTATTTTTTATCCCTCAAAACCATGCTTTATTAAATGTTCTCTTTGCTCTTGAAACAGAGTTTCGAAAAGCGGGAAGTACACTTCGTTCTTCCTTTTCACCTTTTGCCGATATCCTTCTCAATGATGGCGATTTTGAAAGAATTCTTTGGGCATTGCGAGAGCAGATACATTGTGGTGTTGCGTATAAAGATCTTATCCACAAACAACTTTTCGTCGCATCTTTTTCTGACGAATTTAAAGAACATGTAAAAATATACCCCTTAAAAGAGATAATTCGCCTTCACCAACACATGGAGGTCCGTGTTGGTGGCGTACTGAGCGGCTATCTTATCCTTAACCGTTCAAGCCGTTCCGACAGAAAAATTTCTTTTTTAGAGATGTCTGCTCTAGAGAATGCCGTTATAGCAGTAAAGCTTTCTATAGAGAAACAACTTTCTGCTCAAAGGGTGGAGCGAAACTATATTGATGAGTTTGTACGGGATCTTATTTATAACAAGATACAAAGGAAGGAAGAACTTGAAAGTCGGGCTCGCACTTTTTCTTGGAATCCTGTCAATGGCGTTGTTGTAGTGGTGGTAGAAGTAGAAGCTCTTGATGGAGAAGCTGGAGAACGTGAGTTTCAGGTCTTTTTTTCCACTATTAGGTCGAAGTTCCAGGCTTTTTTCCCAAAATCGATTTATACAATGTTGACAAAGTCTGTTGTTTTCCTTATCTCCCCTCCAGATCCCGATAACGAGGAAAAAACCCTACAAACAAATATAATTAAAGTAGCGGAACACCTTAATGAAGAAGCTGCTAAAGAGTTACATTGCGAAATTACTGTCGCTGTAGGTGGATACAAAACTGACCCCCTTAGTATACATGATAGTTATCGCGAAGCAGTTCGAGCCCTTCGTGTGTCTAGATTAGCTACGTTTCCCCAAGAAGTTGTTTTTTGGGAAAACCTAGGCGGGATGAAACTCCTTTCCATGGTGTCTCAGAGTCAGGAGGCAGAGACCTTTTGTCAGAGCATATTAAAAGATCTTATTGAATATGATAAATCTACGAATGGAGAGCTTCTTCAAACACTTAGGGTCCTTAATAAGAATAATTGGAACGTGAAACATGCTTCGGAAGTTATGAAGTTTCACTATAACACCATAAAATATCGAAACAAAAAAATCTGTGATCTTCTTAATTTTAATCCTGACAACAGCGATCAACGTTTTGATATTGCCCTTGCATTAAAACTTTATGACCTCGGATCTTTTAGCGAATAGATTTGTCAAGTTTTGACAATATAACCCCAAAAAACTTATCCACATAAGCTAATGTCTGAATCTCCTCCCTCCAGTACTCTTATATTGGTGAAAGGGGGGAATAAAATGACGCAAAGGCAAGATGATGCTTATGGTAGGGCAATAAAAATACTTCAGCAGCTGATTCGTATCCGTACTTCCCAGCCATCTGGAGATGAAAAGGACGCAGCTCTTTTTGTCTCTTCTTTGTTCCCTGATGATAAAGTTGAAAAGAAAATAATCAGCCATGGAAATAATCGAGCCTCGTTGGTGATTACCATCCCTGGGGCAGGTCGGAATCGTGGCGTTGCTATTACAGGACATTTAGACACAATCCCGGCTGGAGATGTGCGAGATTGGACCTATTCTCCTTTTGGCGCAGTCATAGTAGATGGTTGTGTTTATGGTCGTGGAGCTGCGGATATGAAAGGCGGAGTCACGTCCATGATTTTAGCGGCTCTGACCCTTTTAAAGGAAAACATAACGCCGAAAGTAGACGTTGTGTTCTGTTTTACAGCGGATGAAGAGGTAGGGGGTATGGGGGCCAACGCTCTGTTAGGGGGCGGGTTCCTCAATAAAGTAGAAGAAGTTCTGATCATTAAGCCTACAGATGAAAGAGTTGGCCTAGCAGAGAGGGGCGCTATTTGGCTTCGGATAAAAACGTGGGGGACCTCTTCCCATGCTGCTATGGCAGATGCCCAGACGAATGCTCTCTCTACATTTAACAAGATTACAAATCTCATATCAGAACTTTTTAGTGGCGAGAAAAAACACGATCTTCTCGGCCGTTCTACATGTGTAGTTACCTCGCTACAAGCTGAAAGTGATTTGTTTAATGTTGTTCCTCATTATGTAGAAGGGACGCTAGATATCAGAACCCTCCCGAGTGTGGATCATTCCCTGTTATTGCAAAAAATTTATAAAGCGACGGAATCTATGGAAAAGGACAATAGTCCCATCCATGTTTCTGTAGAGGTGGTAAACAATAGACCTCCTGTAGGGATGGATGAAAGTGCTCCGTTAGTGCAATCTCTACAAAAAATTTATTCTGAATTGGAAATGCCATGGGAAAAGACTGGTATCAATTATTTTACAGATGCCTCGATCCTCATCCCTTCTTTAGGAGTACCTTTTGCTATTTTGGGGCCTGGCGATGACATGTTCTTTCACCAGCCAGACGAATATGTTCGAATGGACTCTGTCATACGTATGGCACACGTTTTGGCGCATTACGCAAAGAGTAGAAGATAGAAAAGTGGGGGATCATAGGTGAATTTTTTTAACATGCTAGATAGTTTTTGTGAGCGTTTTGAGAAGTTTGTCGTATCGTGGAGCATCATCGTAATGGCTCTTGTTGCCATCCTTAATGTTTTAGGAAGGAACCTTTTCCAGCATAGCCTTACTTGGGCAGAAGAAGTAACTCAGTTCACCATCGTATGGGTTACCTTTGTGGGAACCAGTTATGCTGCCAGAATAGGAGCTCACATTAGGATGTCGGCTTTATCGGATGTTCTTGGGCCGAGAGGGCGAAAAATTTTGATGATTATTATTTCAGCTGGCACAGCTGCCCTGATGTTCTATCTCAGTTGGTACGCCTACCTCTATGTAGCTAAACTTGCTGAAATTAAGAAACAGACCTTGGGGCTTCATATCCCGCTTTACTTAATTATGTTATGGGTTCCCGTAGGTTTTGTAATGACCGGGATTCAATATGTGTTGGCCGTTATTAAAAATCTGAGATCTGAAGACGTTTATCTCTCTGCTTCAGTGCTTGAAGGCCACGCTGAGGACGAACAGTCCTTCGACTTTTAGGAGGGGTAAACACAATGTTACTTACTCTCGTAGGAACAATGGTTATATTGTTGTTGCTAGGTTTCCCGATGATGGTTCCCTTGGCAGCAGGAGCTTTTTTAACACTTGTGACACAGTTCCCAGGGGTAAATCCGTCGATGCTGATTCAACAGCTTATCGGAGGAGTACAGCCTATTTCTCTTACAGCTGTTCCTATGTTTATCTTTGCTGCGGACATTATGACATCAGGGCAAATTGCTGACCGTCTTGTCAATGTTGTTGTAAAGTTTGTAGGCCATAAAAGGGGAGGTCTCCCTATCGCAACAGCAACTGCATGTACCCTGTTCGGAGCAGTGTCGGGGTCAACGCAGGCAACGGTTGTAGCTATTGGTGGCCCTCTGCGTCCCATGTTACTTGATGCCGGGTATTCTTCTACATTTTCCACTGCTTTGATTATTAATGCGGCAGAAATAGCTCTTCTTATACCACCGAGCATTTACATGATTGTTTACGGTGTCGTGGGAGGAGCGTCTGTTGGAGAACTTTTTATTGCAGGTGTAGGCCCTGGCCTTTTGATTCTCCTCTTTTTCTCGGTATACTGTTGGTTTGTCTCGAAGAAAGAAAATGGAATGCCTCGTGCTACATGGCACGAACGTTGGGTAGCCTTCAAGGAAGCTATTTTAGGCTTTACCTTTCCCGTTATTATTTTCGGAGGAATTTACTCTGGCGTTTTCAGCCCGACAGAAGCCGCTGCAGTTTCAGTTCTCTATGCTTTCGTGCTGGAATTTTTTATCTATAAATCCATTAAGTTGTCGGATATCCCTCGGCTAGCACTAAGAACTGGTGTCGTGACGGCGATCGTTTTTATTCTTATCGCAGTTGGGCAGGCTTTTTCGTGGACTGTTTCCTTCGCGAGAATTCCGAATCTTATACTACCACCTCTTCTGGGAGAAACACCTTCTGTTGTCCGGATCCTTTCTGTCTTAAGTATTGCTTACTTTATAGGGTGTATGTTTGTTGATCCTATAGTTGTCATTATGATACTTACTCCTATTTTCAAGCCTGCCATTATGGCTTCAGGATTGGATAACGTACTTGTAGGAACCATCGTAACATTACAGGCTGCCATTGGTTCTTCTACGCCACCTTTCGGCTGCAATATTTTTACGGCAATTGCTATTTTTAAGCAAAAATACACAGATGTTGTTCGTGGAGTTCCACCCTTCATATTTATGTTGATACTCGTGTCTATTCTGCTCGTATTATTCCCTCAGATAGCTCTCTTCTTGAGGGATCTGGCGGTGGCTCAGTAAAAAGGAAGGAGGGCAGTTCTCGGTATCAAAAAGACGCAAGAGGACTTTATGTTGAGATTTAGATTGAGATGAAATGTCTTAAATTCAAATTCTAGAGGAGGTTTACATCTATGAAAAAGCTTCATGTTTTTGCTTTAGTACTGGCCCTTGTTCTTGCTTTTTCCGGAATAGCTGTAGCGGCAGAGTATAATTGGCGTTTAGCAGAGGAAGAGATAGTAGGAAGTGTCTGTGACGTTTATGCAAACGAATTTGCTCGACTTCTTGCAGATAAATCAAATGGCAGAATCAAACTCGATGTATATCCTCAAGGGACGCTCGGTACTCCTACAGAAATGTTTGAGCTGTGCTTGAATGGAGCGATAGAGTTTGCTCTTGTCGGTCCAGGGCAGTGTGGTGCCATCGTTCCCGAAAATCAGATATTCTCTCTTCAGTTCCTTTTCTCCGATGACGATATGGTAAACGAGAAAGTCCTTGCTTCCAGTAAGGCTCTCAATGAGATGTTGGCTGGTGTGTACGAGAAAAAAAGCCTGAAGGTTTTGTCTTACTTTAGCGAGGGTGCCATGTATTGGACAGCAAACAAACCCATATTGACTCCTGAGGATTTCAAGGGGCTTAAAATGCGAGTTATGCCTTCGGAGATGCTTGTAGAGACCTATAAGGCATATGGAGCCAATCCCACACCCCTCTCCTTTACTGAACTTTACAGTTCTCTTCAGTTGAACATGGTTGAGGGGCAGGAAAATGCCCCCTACATTATTCAGGAAATGAAGTTTATGGAAGTTCAGAAGTGTCTTATTGAATCTAAGCATAATATCTATGTTATGCATACCCTTGCCAATGCTGACTTTTTCAATGGATTGCCAGAAGATATTCAGAAGATTGTTCTTGAGTGTATAGAAGAGCTTCGGCCTTTTGTTTATAAGGTACAGCAGGAGCTGAATGACAAACGCCTCGATATGATGGTAAAGGCTTTCAAACCCGATCAGAAGCTTCTGAAGCTTGAGCACGATCAGAGAATGCGCTTCCGTGAAATTGCTAAAAATGCAGACGAGAAGTATTTTGAGCTTTCGGGCAATCCGGAATTTGCGAAAGAGCTTCTTAAAACCTTCAGATCTGAAATGGCAGAAGCAGAGAAGAACTAAGTTTTTCAATCTCGGTTAGTAAGGGAGCAGCTCTTTTTTGCGAAGAGCTGCTCTAAAAAAGTAAATTAAATAAAACTTTTGATTTCAGCACGTGATTGGAGGAACCACAATTGGCTAAGAAACAGTATGTTCATGCAGTTCCCAACTTTAGTAATGGAAAAGACAAGGAAGTTATTGAAGCCGTTGTTGATGAAATTCGTAAGGCTAAAGGAGTTAAGCTGATCGGCTATTTCCCCGATGCTGACTTTAATAGAACGGTTATAGAATGCCTTGGGGAGCCAGAGCCTTTGAAGAAAGCCCTATTGAATATGGCAGGCAAAGCTTACGAGCTTATCGATATGGAGAAACAGGAAGGGAAGCACCCTCGCATTGGAGCTCAGGATACGATCCCGGTTTTCCCTCTCCGCAATATCTCTCTTGAGGAGTGTACAGAGCTTGCAGAGGAGATAGGAAAAGAAATTTGGGAGCGCTATCAGGTACCAGTCTATTTTAGTGGAGAAAATGCCAGGACTCCTGAACGCAAAGAGTTAGCGTATATCCGAAAGGGCCAATATGAAGGGCTGAAGGAAGTTGCTCATACACCAGAGCGCTGTCCTGATCTTGGACCGGCTAAACTTCATCCAACTGCTGGTGCTACTATAGTAAGCGCTGCTACTCATAACCTCGTAGCTGTGAATATGATCCTCAATACGACAGACATGGAGATTGGAAAACGGATCGCTAAAATGATGCGTGGACCTAGTGGTGGATTTAGTACTATTCGTGCAGTTGCATTTAAGCCGGATGGTTATGATAATGTAGCTGTCTCCATGAATATGTTCGATACGGTCAATACTCCAATCTATAGGGTGTTTCAGGTTGTGGAGAACGAAGCTAAACGTTATGGCCTTACCATAATAGGTACACAGATTTGTGGCACTTTACCTCAGGACGCACTCTTGAACTGCGCTGAATACTTCCTTCGCATAGTAGATTTTGACCGGAATCAGATTCTGGAGAACAATATTCTGGCACTAGACGAAGAGGAGTAGATGTGTATGCTAGTTGATCTGAATTTAAGGCAATTTGTAGGGGAACTGGCCTCAGATTCTCCAGCTCCGGGAGGTGGAAGTGTAGCCGCCCTTTCCGGTGCTCTCGGTGCAGGGCTGATTTCCATGGTTTGCAATCTTACCATTGGCAAAAACGGCTACGAAGCCCATGAAGCCGAAATGAAAGAGGTCAGAGGTGAATCAGAAAAGCTCTATAACAGTTTATTAGAGCGAATTGATCGTGATACTGAAGCTTTTAACAAAGTTATGGCTGCTTTTAAAATGAAGAAAGATACAGAAGAAGAAAAAGCAGTTCGTAAAGAAGCAATTCAGAAAGCTTTTAAGGAAGCTTGCGATTCACCTTTCGCTATAGCGGAGGAATGCCTGGTGGTAATTCGTCTCGCTGATAGGATTGTGGATAAGGGTAATACCAACGCTATGAGTGATATGGGCGTGGCTGCTGCTCAGGCTTTGGCTGGACTTGAGGGTGCCATTATGAACGTCCGTATTAACATTCCTTCAATCAAAGATGCTGCCTATGTATCTGAAAAAGAGAGCGCGGTACAAAAAATGCTGGCAGAAGGAAAATCCCTTCGAGACACCATCCAGAAGAAAGTTGATGCGAAACTTTAGAGTTAAGAATTGAATAAAAGATGTATAGTAAAAAGGAGCGGACACAGTCCTGCTCCTTTTTCTTCCTTGTTTTTGAGAAGAGAGAGTTGCTGTAGAGGAGGTTTTACAGAATGA
>NZ_DHFC01000009.1:0-4526 GCF_002400205.1 Aminobacterium sp. UBA4834
ATTGACACAAGTGATTTTTATTCCAGAATAAAAATCACTTGTGTCAATTACCTGACTCATTCATTTCGTACCTCCTAAAAGTTCAGAGCTTGATAACGGATCAGAGTAAGGATACCGCATATTAGTCTAGGATGCAAAGAGCAGTCAAAGTTCGTTTTCCGTTACCCTGTATATTTTTCATAGATGTATCCTTTCCGAGGTGCTATAACAACCTTATTGGATAAATTTTCTATTGGTTTCTTGATAACGTCAGTACATACTTTTCGAATAAATAAAGAAGGGACACGTTCTAAATCAAGAACCTTTTCTTCCTTTGAAGATGTTCCTTCCTCTTCAGGAATATACACTCGAGGTTGTAAAATATTCCGGAAACGGGTTTCAATAACCACAGCTTTTCTATGATCAGAGAGCTCTACTACACTTCCTGGCGGATAAAGTCCTAGCGTAGGTACGAGAGCCCGCGCTATAAAAGGATCAAAACGAACTCCAGCGTTCGTCATCACGAAAGAGAGCCGCTGTGAGCTGGTAGTAATATTTTGTTGGGATAGGGAATCAAAAGAGTTAGCTACAGCAACAATCCTTCCCATTAAAGGAATTTCTTCCTTTTTTAGTCCGCAAGAGCCCCTTCCATCCCACCTCTCATGGTGATAACGTACTCCTTCTAAAATATCCTCGTCCTCAACTCCTCCCTCTCTCATCAGAGCTTCTCCAAGGACTGTATGTTTTCCTTGTTCTTCTAGGGGAAGCGCTAATAAAGTTTTTCCAATATCATGCAATAAGCCAGCAATAATAGCCTTCTTGATAGTGTCCTTCCAGTGAGGAAATAGTTGCTTCGCTATAAAACCGCTCAATAAAGCTACATTAATAGAGTGTATAAAATATTTTTTCTCTTCTTTATCATCGCTTTGGAAAAGGGAGAGAGTAATGGAAGAAGCCTGACAAACTTCATCTTGTAATAGATTCCCTGCATACAAGAAAGAGCGAATGCCTTCGCGACGAACCCGCTTATTCTGTATATTTTTACAAAAAACTTCAAATTGATAGGATATAACTTCTGCAAATCGTGGACTGATGACTAGCAATGGAGGATCTAATTCGGGAAATATATGAGAAAAAGACTCGAAAGTAACTCCCTCCGATAAATGTTGAGGGCGAATCCACACCCATTCTATATGATGCCGTTCAAGATCTCTGATAATATCTGAATGCTTGGCAAAAAGAGATTGCACGTCAGTGCCCTGTGGGATAAGAATTGCCTTATCCCGGCTCATTACATCTTCGACAATTATTCCTCTCCACTTCTCTAAATTTTTAATAGATACCTTAATAGCCTCCTCCACTGTCTCCCTCCGCAGTATATTTATTCGATTCTTTATAATATGGATCTATATTACACTAAAACAAAAAAACATGTACTCTCTTTTATGCTTTGTATTAACGGATAGGGAAACATACTATTTTTCCCCCCAAAACAAATTTATAGCTGTTTTGCCACAACTTTCTTTTATTCCAGTTGACAGCTTTTACCGTGAATGATAGACTGCATTTATTAATTTTCATTCTTTAATTAGCTGAAGTCCCGAAGGGGAAGGAGATTTTTATGTTTCGTATTGAGGACATGGTTCGTCTGGATAAAAATGAAAACCCTTTTTTGTTGCCCTCTTCTATCAAAGAAAAGGTTCTTTCCGCGCTCCGTGAAGTAGAGTGGAATCGCTATCCAGATTCTGGATATAAAGATATAAAGGACGCACTAAGCTCATTACTTCATTTCCCGAACAAATTCTTTGTTTTAGGGAACGGTGGAGATGAAGTTTTATGCCTTCTTTTCACCGCATATGTACAGCCAGGTGCTACTGTTCTCACTTTCTCGCCGTCTTTTTCCGAATACGCCCATCTTTGTAAGGTTTTTCATGCTCGGCATATAACAATTCCTATAGATATGACTGATGGGTTGTGTTCTTTTAATGAAAACCTTTTCTTTGACACTATGCAAAGAGAAAAACCAAGCCTCGTTCTTATTGATTCGCCTAATAATCCTACAGGAAAGCAAATGCCTCTCCAATTTATACAAAAAGTAGTTTACGAGAACAGTGCTATAACGGTCATAGACGAAGCATACGGAGAATTCGCTCCTTCTACCTATCTCGAAACATTGAGAGAACAAGATTTCCCCCAAAGGATCGTGGCACTTAAGACACTTTCAAAAGCATGGGGACTTGCTGGAATCCGCTTTGGCTATGGAGTTTGTCACCCTGATGTCGCTCATAAGCTTAACAGTATTAAGAGCCCTTTTAATATTAATGTCTTAACAGCTGAAACTGTTAAGATACTCTTAAGAGAACCTCATCTACTTATAGAGAAAACGCGGCAAATCTGCAATCTCAGAGATAGTTTTATAAAAAAATGCCAGCTTATTCCTCGCATACAAGTGTATCCAAGTAGCGGCAATTTTGTTTTTATTCATGTACCGGAAGAAGAACGTCAAATAAAGAAAACCTTTAAGGAAGCTGGCATCGCAGTAAAATTCTTTTGTATTTCAGGCACGAGTGGGTCTTGGATTCGTGTTTCTATTGGTGTAGAGACAGATCTTGACAGAGTGCTGCACTGCCTTTCCCAAATAGTTTTAACGAGGAGGTAATAGTAATGGCCGAGAAGTGGAAGGATCAACTGACCGATCAATTGTGCAAAGCTTTCTTATCCTTGAACACTGAAGAGGAAGTATATAGCTTCTTGGAGGATGTTGCCACTATTGGAGAAATCCGAGCTTTAGCACAACGCCTTGAAGTAGCGAGATTACTGGATGAAAGCTATACATATCCTCAAATAGCGCAACGAACTGGGGCAAGCACAGCTACTATTAGCAGAGTAAAGAAATTCTTAGAGTATGGTGCTGATGGGTATCGCCTTGTGCTTAACAATCTCAAAGGGCAAGAAGAACAAGACGAAGCTTAATAAAATATTTTCAAAGAAATGGCTGTCATATTATTTATATGACAGCCATTTCTTATAAATGCTAAAAAATGCTTGAAGGAAAAACTACTTATTATCCCTTAGCTTGCCTGCAAACACACAAAGATCCGCTACGGAACACTGGGAACAACGAGGGTTACGAGCCAAACAAATATTCCTACCATGAGTAATAATATTCACATGCCCCCCTAAATAACGATGCTCTGGAACAACTTGCTCCATAACAGCCCCTATTTCCTCAGGCTTGCAACGTTCTTTAACCCATCCAATTCTTTTCGAAAACCGCGAAATGTGGGTATCTACAGGAAAAGATGGAAACCCTAAGTCAAAAAGCAGGACACATGCTGTGGTTTTGGCCCCCACGCCTGGAAGATGCAGAAGAAAAAATTTCGCTTCTTCCAAGCTCTTTTCTCGCAAGCTCTTCAAAGAATACGCCCCAAAGGTCTTATAAATTTGTTCTAATATCTCAAGAATGCGCTTCGATTTAACATCAGAAAGACCTGCGACTCGAATAGCTTCTCGAATATCTTCAGAAGAAGCTGTTGCTACAGACTCCCACGAGGGAAACAACTTCCTGAGGTTCATATATCCCCTATCGCGATTCTTATCATTTGTGTTTTGCGAAAGCACTGTCAAAATTAAACCATCCAAAGGCTCCTCGTGCCGCAAATGTGGAGGGTTCTCTTCCATGTGCCAACATTTTTCCAGTCGATCAAGAATCTCTAAAACATGGTCGGGGTTAGGAAGTTCTGTACATGACAATTTCAGCAACGCACATTCACCAGCCTATTCTTCTGTCTTCTCTGATTCCTTTTCTCCATCAATTCCAAATTCCTTTTTAAGTCGTGCAGCTTCTTTCATCCAAGAAACAAGTTGTTTTTTAACGAGGCCATGAATAGAATCTTCAGGATATACCCCTTGCTCATCAGGAGCTCCCGCTGGTTTTCCCGTAAGGATCTCTATTCCCTGATCTATAGTGTCCACTGCCCAGATATGGAAATTCCCCTCCGAAACAGCATCAAGGACTTCCTGACTTAACATTAGATGAATTACGTTGCGTTTAGGTATCATAACGCCTTGTCTCCCAGAAAGCCCCTTCGAATTACAATATCGGAAAAATCCTTCTATCTTCTCGTTAGCGCCGCCAATAGGTTGTACATTTCCAAACTGATCCACAGATCCCGTTACAGCAATTTCCTGCCGGAGAGGGACATTAGCAAGAGCCGAAAGCAAACAGTAGAGTTCGGTAGAAGAGGCGCTATCTCCTTCGATTTCACTATATGTTTGCTCAAAAGCAATACGGGCCGAAAGTGAAAGAGGCATATTCTGAGCATATTTCCTTCCAAGATAACTAGTAAGGATAAGGAGCCCTTTATTATGTATAGGGCCTGTAAGTTTAACCTCGCGCTCTATGTTCACTACCCCTTCTTGCCCCATATATACATTAGCTGTAATTCTTGAAGGATGACCAAAGGCGTAATCTCTCAAATCAATAACAGAAAGACCATTAATCTGCCCCACAGCAGCTCCTTCTGTTTGTATATGAATAACTCCCT
>NZ_DHFC01000015.1:0-18932 GCF_002400205.1 Aminobacterium sp. UBA4834
CGGGCTATGATATCGGCTATAGCATTATCTGTTTTTTCAAGCATATTCCAACCCTGCTCAAACATATGTTCCCCTCCTAAACAACTGCTGATTTTTAGAGTGTTCCGAGTCGCGACGTCGACATACTCAAATATTCTTGCAACAAATTCCCCTCGTATCGCCTCAGGCTAAAACTTCCCTAGCAATACCCTCATATCCTCTAAAGGCACGTAAAAGATCATTTATTTCTATGTATTCATCAATGCTATGGACTTGCCCTTCTCCTGAAGGGCCAAAAGCAACTGTAGGAATTTCTAATTCCCCCGCATAATAACAACCATTAGTACCTAACCCTGGAGAATCTGATAATCTACTTTCCACATCTAAAGTCTTAACAGCATTCAGAACCTTTTCTAGATACTCCGACTCAGGTGATAAAACCCACGCTCTGGCAAAGTGCTTTCCTCTGATGGGAGCCCCAGTATATGTTCGTTCCTCTGTTTCAGAGACAAAAAATTTAACCTTAATTCCATGTAAGGAATCTTTCACTTGATCTATGAAAATTCCAAATTTTTCAATTACAGATTCTGGAGATTCATCTGGAGAAATACGCAAGTCAAAAATCGCTCGGCAAATCTCGGGGACAAGTCCTGTCCCCAAATCAGGATATGTATGAAGAGTTGTGAGAACGAGAATATTCTCCCCAAAAAAAGGCTTAAAGGAGGGAGTAAAGAACTGATAAATCGAAGAAAGAATTGATATCATGGCATCAGCTGGGTTTGAACCTAGCTCTGGATTAGAAGAGTGCGCCATACGTCCTTGCGTTTCAATTACTATTTCGGCCCGTCCCCGCTGACCACGTTTTACCTTTAGATCCGTAGCTTCCCCTAAAACAACATAATCTGGAGGAAAAGCAGAAGCTACAGACCGAGACGCAATACCTTCAAAACGCTCTTGAAACACGGTCCCCGCAACCACGAGTTCGCCTTTCAAGGTGTTATAAAACTTATCTTTTAACTCTGCCCCTGCCATCACCATAGCGGCTAGGCATCCCTTTTGATCTGAAGCTCCTCGACCATAGATACAACCATCTTTTATAAATGCCCCATAGGGATAAAAACTCCAATCAGCAAGAGTCCCCGGATCAACATGATCCATTTGAGATTCAAAGAGAAGACGCTTACCTGGAGCATGAAAAGCAATGCGACCCACTACATTCCCAAGAGAGTCAATCGAAACTTCATCGTAACCGATGAACCTCATCACATCTGCAATGTAATGGGCAATATCTCTCTCTTTACCTGACAAGCTCGGTCGTCGTATTAACTCCTGACACAATTGAATGAGATCTGTTTCTCTTTCTTTTCCCTTCATAAGAGTCTCACCCCACATCGTGTGATATAAACATACATCACCTATTATTAATTACAATAATCAATTACCAATCAATTACATAATAAAAATATTATAAATAAGGCACATTGTGCATCTCGGCACATATTAAATTCTTTCTTTTTGCCTCCTCATCCAGTTTCGACAAACTTAAATACTAATTTCTATTATATGGTGTAAAATAAGGGTGTATCTTTTATGATTAGATATAATAATCATTCAACCATGTATTGCATAATAAAAATTATATATTGGAGGGATAGTTCGTGACTTTAAACCAATTACGGGTTTTTTGCACTACAGTTGAAGAAGGATCCTTCCGACGAGCTGGAGAAAAACTTTTTCTTTCTCAACCTTCAGTAAGTCAATATATTGCAGCGCTAGAAAAAAATTATGACGTTAAGCTCTTTAACAGAAGAGGGCGAAGTTTCGCAGTAACGCCTGAAGGAAGAATTCTCTATATGCTTGCATGCGATCTCTTAAAACGAGCAGATGCTATTCCAGAAAAATTTCGCGATATGCAATTACTAAAATACGGGCAACTCCATTTAGGAACAACTGCTTCTTATTCGAAGACAATCATTCCTTTCATAATTAAGGAGTTTCGCCATAAATTTCCTCACATAGAGATATGTTTGAAAATAAATTCTGAAAAAACGCTTTTTTCTATGATCGAACAAGACGAAATAGAGCTTGCCTTTTTAGGATGTAACCCTCTTCTTTCCCCTCCTTCGTCCTGTACACTTAAATCTCTTGGAAGAAGCCCCTTTGTCCTTATTGCCTCTCCTGATCATCCATGGGCAACACGTACGATCATCCATCCTTCTGATCTCTTAAAGGAACCTTTTATTACATATACGAATAAGACTGCTCTTTATTATTATTTAAACGACTTTTTTCTTAACTATCGCCTTAAAATACCTCAATTGATACAGGTAGATAATGAGGAGATTCTTACGGGGCTCGTTTCTCAAGGTATCGGCATTGGAATAGCAACAGAAATAGCGGTAAGGAAAGACGTGCAACATAAAGAAGTGGTGATACTCCCTCTACGAGGATTTCATAGTATAAACCGCGAAATCTTCCTCGTTCACTCCACAGTAAAAGGATTTTCTTATGCAGGCTGGGAAATGGGGAAAATTGCTGAAAAAGTTGCTTCAGAAGTGCTAGGAACAGCCTATAGTGCGAAAGACTAAAAACTATCGCTTTAATCTTGTTTTTATACAAAATAACAAAGAAGAAGGGAACAAAGCGTATATACTAGAAGTAATAAATCATATTACCCCATCTCTAAATAAAGAAAGCCCTTGCGGGTACAGCAAGGGCTTTCTTTATTTATAATGTTTTTATTATGAAACTGATTGGCAAATAATTATTGCAATTAATAATATCCGATGTATCTTATATGCAAGAAAGAGAAATATATCTCATTCTTTTACTATAAAAAGCTAAAAAGTTGTCTCTTGCGTTTTTGATATGATGAAGTTTTTTTAAAGTTGAGGTAGATCTAAGTTGGGCACTTAAAAACGCAATAAACTACATGTTCTTAGAACTTTATATAGGTATTTTCTTTTTACGTTAGAGTACAAGTTCTATTAAAATTTTTGTCCATAATAGACATATTTAACTGTGAACCATGCGGGGTTTCCAATAAAAAAACTCTTCGTGCATCTCCCGACTCGAAAATAAGGTTGTGTCAAAAAGTTGTCGGGAGATATCCAACTAATATTTTCACTAAAAATATTTCTGCATAGCCTTAGGGAAGAAGAACTCTTCCCTTTATTTTGTATTGCACAAAAACTAAAAATAAGGAGGAACTTTAAATGCGCTTCTGCAATTGGTTTGCAGGTGTTTTATGGGGTTGGCCAATGATGATTCTTATTTTCTCATGCGGTCTTATTTTTAGTATTCGAACAGGTTTTTTCCAAATTACTCATTTGGGATATATCCTGAATAACACGCTAGGCAAGGTATTCCGAAAAGAAACTAATCGAGGCGAAGGAGTTATGACGCCATGGCAGGCTGTTTCTACTGCCCTCGCGGGAACTGTCGGAAATGGCAATATCGCTGGAGTAGCAACCGCTATCGCCATGGGAGGACCAGGCGCTATTTTCTGGATGTGGATTGTCGCTTTCTTTGGAATGATGACAAAAATGGTAGAGGTCTCACTTGCCGTAGAATATAGAGAAAAAGATAGTCAGGGAAATTACTATGGCGGCCCTATGTACTATATAGAGAAAGGCCTGGGGCCTAAATGGAAACCTTTAGCGAAATTTTTTGCAGCGATGATGGTTTTAGGAGCTCTTGGTACTGCTGTATGGGTTCAACCCCACACAATGGGCATGGCCATGCGCGAGGCTTTTAATATTCCACCAATATGGACAGCTACTGTTGCAGTGTTACTAACAGCTCTTGTTATTATAGGCGGTTTTAAACGAATAGGTGTTTTTTGTGAAAAACTTATGCCTTTTATGTGCTTATTTTATATAATCGCTTCTCTCGTTATTATAATAGCCAATATTACGGCTCTTCCCAATGCACTCGTTCTCATTTTCAAAAGTGCTTTTAGCCCTACTCCGGCAATAGGCGGATTTGCAGGGTCTGCTATCTTACTAACAATGAAAAGAGGAATGTCTCGAGGCATGTTCTCTAACGAGGCTGGCATGGGCTCCGCCCCAATGGTTCATGCTACAGCCATAACAGACCATCCTATACGACAAGGCCTATTTGGAGCCTTTGAAGTTTTTATAGATACAATCGTCATTTGCACTATGACAGCTCTCGTTATTCTTGTTGCAGCTCCGAACATTTGGCACAGTGGTTTAAATGGAGTGGAACTAACGTTTTCAGCCTTCCAGCAATTTTACGGGAAATGGGGAACAGGAATAGTAGCAATAGGAGTCTTACTTGCGGCATTTTCTACAATGGTGGGATACTATATAGAATATGAAACATCTGTAGTTTATCTTTTCGGGCAAAAAGCAGTGCGTTTTTTCCGATGGATATATTTGATTCCTCCTTTCATTGCAGTGAGCTTATCCGTAGAGTTTGTGTGGACAATAGTAGATATTTCTACAGGGATAGAGGGCCTTCCGAATATGCTCGCCCTTCTATTGCTCAGTGGGAAATTTGTACAGTTGTTTAATGACTACAAAAAGGAACATATGTAACTTATTTCCTTCATTACATACTGTAGTTTTCTGACATTGATGATGTGGCAGCTGTTATAGCTATAAGGAAAGACATTAAAAAGAGAGCCCTTAGACGCTGTTCAACACTCCAAAAGTTGGACAGAAAATCTAGCATTTAAAAGTGTCTTTCATAAATAAACAGGGCTCTCTTTACTTCAAATAGAAATAATTAATTGCTTCGCAAAAGGCGTCTACCTATAAAAGAGACTTCATTTCCATAAGGTTCTTTTTAAAGAGAGCTATCGTATCCAGAAGAGGCTGAGAAGTCGTCATATTTACTCCTGCTTCATTGAGAATATTCAAAGAATAAGCGGAACGCCCCTTCTTCAAAAACTCAATATATTGACGCTGAGCGTCTTTTCCTTCTCTTAAAATCTTTTGAGAAAGGGATGTAGCGGCAGCATAACCTGTTACATACTTATAAACATAAAATGCGCTATAAAAATGAGGAATTCTGGCCCATTCAATATCAATAAGGTGATCCACACTAATATGAGAACCGTAATAAGCCTCATTTAATTCATGCCATATATTTGAAAGACGATCAGCCGTAAGAGGTTCTCCCTTTTCCATCATGCTATGGGTCATTTTTTCAAAATCAGCAAACATCGCCTGCCGATAAACGGTGGTCCTGATCTGTTCAAGGGAATAATTCAAAAGGTAGCGTCGCTCAGCATCTTTCCGGGAGTTTTTAAGAAGAAATTGAAGAAGCAGCGCTTCGTTTGTAGTGGAAGCCACCTCTGCTAAAAAAATAGTGTAATCGGCATAGACATAAGGCTGATGCTTATGAGAATACCATGTATGAATGGCGTGCCCCATTTCATGGGCAATCGTAAACATATCATGAATCGTTCCGTTATAGTTTAAAAGAACGTAAGGATGAGTGCCATAACTCCCCCAGGAATAAGCTCCCTTTCTCTTCCCCTCGTTTTCGTATACATCAATCCATCCTGACAAAAATCCTTCCTTTAATATAGAAACATATTCTTCGCCTAAAGGTCGGAGACCATCTAGAACCACATTACACGCATCTTCATAAGAAATTTCTTTTTGAGGTTCATCTACCAAAGGGACGTAGAGATCACACATAGCCAGCTCAGGAAGAGCCAGGACCTCTTTTCTCAACTGTACATATTCGTGAAGAGGTTCAAGATTGTCTCGAACTGTATCTACAACCATATCGTACACAGACGAAGAAATATTATCTGGATGAAGAGCTGCCTCAAGACTATTGCTATATTTTCTGGATTGGGAGTAGAAAATATCCCCCTTTACGCTCGCCCCATACATGGCAGCTAAACTGTTCTGATATTGGTCATAAGTACGAAATAACCCCTCATACGCCTCATGACGAACGTTACGATTCTGAGAACGGATAAGGCGAATATATCGCTCCTCGCTTAGCTCTATTGCATTCCCATCCTCATCAGTTACAGTAGGAAACTTTATATCGGCGTTCGTAAAAAGAGAGAAGATGTTCTCTGGAGCTCGAGCTATTTCCCCAGATCTCGCTAACAGCTCTTCTTCTACTGGGGAAAGAGTGTGAGGCCGAGAGCGCATGAGATCTTCGAAAAAGAAGCGATATATTTGAAGCTCCTTCTCCTCTTCCATAAATTCTCGAATCTTTATTTCGTCCATCTCCAAGATTTCTGGCGTATAAAAGGAAACAGCGGCAGAAAGTTTTACAAGCAAGAGCTCTGCCCGCTCTGCCAAGGCTTGAGCAGCTTTATTCGCCATATCTTCATGGCTTCTCATCACAGCATAAGCATAGAGCTTACCCATAATAATTTCTGCATCCTCCATAAGGCGGAGACCTCCTAAAAGGGTAGATGCAGAGAGATGCAAAGCACCGCGGAACTCACTAAATCGAGGGAGCATTTCTTCTAGATGATAAAAATCTTTTTCCCAAGACTCTGAAGAAGAGTAAATATCTTCAAGTTTCCATAGATACCGCCTATCTATCTCGTCTCTTCTAGGAAGACTCCCTATAGGTAACACCCCATCATTTGAAGGATCTTTTTTCATAAATGGAACGTTCTTTGTTAACCCCATCACCATTAAAAACTACCTCCTGTTAAGAGAAACTATCGTAAATAATAACAAGGTTATTTAAGAAATATAAGCCTGCGGATAGAGGGTCGCAGGCTTGCGTAGCAATACATATTTCTTTCACTTTACTTAAAAAACTTTTTCCCTAAAACATATGCCTCTCCTAAATCTTTACCTAATGAATAATAATGACGAAACTTGGGTGTAAAAATAATGGGCTTTACCTTTATGGGATCCGGATAATTATCATCTGTTAAACATCCTTCAGAAACCAAAGTATTGACAATCTCTCCAATAAGCATGACATGAGAACCTAACTCTATAGTCTGTATCAAGCGACACCTCCATAGAAATAGGAAACTCTTCCACATAGGGAGCATTTACCTTTTCTCCATGTATAGGGGTTAGATTTGTGACTTCAAACTTATCCTGCTCCCGGCCAGAAACCATCCCAAAATAATCTGATTCACTTACATATTCTTCTGACGGAATATTGACTGTAAAGGCTTTTCGCTCAAGAATATTTTTATAGCTGTATCGGCTCTTTTGTAGAGATACATTGATACATGGGGGAATAGAACAGCAAATTCCTCCCCATGCTGCTGTCATAATATTCGACTTGCCATTTTCATCGTAATTCCCGATAATAAGAACTGGAGCCGGGTAGACAGGCATATGAATGCCTATTGATTTTTTCACTTGTTCATTCCTCCTCTCTTCGCCTCAATGAACCGCAATTGTATTTTTAATTATACACTACCTTTTAGAGATGCAAAAAACCACAAAAAATTAATGTCGCAAGGCATTTTAAAGAATAGTCTTTTTCAATTACGATTATTTACTTCACATACACATTGATCTAACCAATACTGACCTATATAATAAACAGTGAAAGGTCAAAATAAGTTAAATTATTAGGAGGTGCGCTTAAATGAGGCGTTCTTTAATGAAAAGGCCGTTGGAAAGGATGTTTCCCTTAAGCCCCTGGGGTTCCAGGATGGAATCCATGATGCACGATATGATGAAAGATTTTGATGAGTTTTTCTCTGCATTTCCATGGATGGAAGAGCGGTACTCCCCAGTAGCTGTCCCTCGAAGCGATATATATCGTAAAGATGGTAAATTCATTGCTGAATTCGAGCTTCCTGGCATTGATCCTTCGAAAGTCGACTTAAAAATTTATCCAGACAGGCTTGTCTTGAACGCTGAAAGAAGCGATGAACGGCAGCTGAAAGAAGAAGACTACTTCAGGGCAGAACGATATTATGGAAATATATCTCGAGTGATACATTTTCCAGAAGAAGTGGATCCAGACAGCGCCCATGCGTCGTATAAAAACGGCATTCTCACTATAGAGATTACCGAGAAAAAACATCCTGAAGAGTGCAAAGTTGTTGAGATAAAGAGTGAGGACGCTCATTAAGGGATCGGCGGGTAGGCTTGTGAAAAGGCTTATCCGCCTTTTTTGTCGAAAGGAGTGGAAAAATGCAGTACACAGAACCTGTAGAGCAATTGGATACTCTGACTCGTCATTGCGCTATGGTGTTAAAAAGCATGCAAGAGGAGCTTGAAGCGATTAACTGGTACAACCAGCGAGTTAACGCTACTACTGATGAGGAACTTAAAACATTACTTGGGCACAACAGAGATGAGGAAATAGAACATGCCGCTATGCTTATAGAATGGCTACGTCGCCATATGCCTGGCTGGGACAAAGAATTACGTCAATATCTTTTCACAAATAAACCCTTACTCCAAATAGAAAAAACCGGATCAGAGGAATCTGCTAAAAAGATTGAGGCATCTTCAGGAACCCTCAATATAGGCAGTCTTAAGCGATAGAGAATTATTATTAGAGAGAAGGAGGGATTCCACGTGGATATACTTAGAAGGTCAACCGAAATGGTAAGTGCGGAAGCATGGCATGAAATGGATGAACAAGCTAAACGAATTCTTGAAACTCGCCTTTCTGCCCGGAAGTTCGTAGACATAACAGGGCCTAAAGGATGGAACTATGCAGCCCATTCTTGCGGCAGACTGGAGATACAAAAGGAACAGCCCCCAAAAGGTGTAATGTACGGAATCCACGAAGTCTTACCTCTTATAGAAGCACGAGCTGTCTTTGACCTTGACCTTTGGGAGCTCGACAACATTACCCGGGGCTTAAAAAATCCTGACCTCACCCCTCTTGAAGAAGCTACGAAACACATTGCTGATTTTGAGGAAAAAACCATTTATACCGGCCTTCCATCTGCAAAAATAGAAGGTCTCTTACAAGCTGGACATGGCCGTTCTCTCGCTATAAAAACGCCTTCCGCAACAGGAATACTTGAAACTGTAAGCCAAGGGCTTTATCGCTTCCAAGAGGATGGCGTATCAGGTCCTTATGCTCTTGTAGCTTCTCCAGTTTTTTGGCAAAAGCTTCACTCTGCTACCGAGTGTTACCCGCTAGCTAAAAACCTGAAGGATCTTCTAGGTGGACCTGTCATTCTCTCTTCTCACGATAAAGGATCTTTTCTCGTCTCCATTCGAGGCGGAGATATGGAGCTTATAGTGGGACAAGATTTTTCCTTGGGCTATATTGGAAATGAAGGGCAAAAAGGGACTTTCTTCCTTACTGAATCCTTTACTTTCAGAGTTATTAACCCAGAGGCGATTATTCTTCTTACTACTTCATAGATTAGAATACGGTTCCCTGGTATAATATACATAGAATTTTAATGAGGGAGGTTACTCATATGAGTTCATCGAAAACAACGCAAAACTTAGCAGCAGCCTTTGCAGGAGAATCCCAAGCAAATAGGAAATATCTAGCCTTTGCCGAGCAGGCAGAAAAAGAGGGATATCCTAAAATTGCAAAGCTGTTTCGAACCATCGCAGAAGCAGAAACTCTTCATGCCTTGAGTCATTTTAAAACTATGGGCGGGGTAGAAAGCACCCAAGAGAACCTTCAGGCAGCTCTTGAAGGAGAGACTTATGAATTTACAGAAATGTACCCTGCTTTTATTAAAGATGCTCAAGCTGACGGACAAAAAGAGGCTCTCCGCTCTTTTAATTTTGCTAACGAAGCAGAAAAAGTTCATGGGAACCTTTATAAACACGCTTTAGAAAACATGAAAAAAGGAGAGGATGGAGATTTTTATCTCTGTCCAATCTGTGGTTATGTTCAAGAAGGATCTGCTCCAGATGCGTGCCCCATTTGTGGCGCTAGCGCAAAAGTTTTCAAAACCATCGAATAAAAAGCGCATGACAAAAAAGGGGGGGGGATACCCCCTTTTTTGTCTCTAGTATTGGGACACTCCTCTCCCCTATTTCTTCGTATGAATGAGAAATCATATATGAGTCATATATGAAGGGAGGATTCTATATGAAAATACTGACCAGAGAAAACTTGAAGAGTCTTGTAGAAAAAGGTCAGGGACCGTGTTTATCTCTCTATATGGGGAACCCTGCTATTGGTGAGCCTCGGCAGGGGCAAATCCGTTTCAAATCCATGCTTCAAAATGGCGAGCAACGCCTTAAGGAACTTGGCATGAAAGAACAAGATGTTCGAGCCTTCCTCAATCCCGCAAGAGAGCTTCTTGCCAACTCTCTCTTTTGGCAAAATTTGAACGAAGGACTCGCCCTTTTTTTATCTCCAGACATCTTTCTTACTTTTAATCAACCCATAAAATTTCACGATGTTATTGTGACCTCTGACCACTTCCACATAAAACCCCTTTTCCCACTTCTCGGGAGAGAGGGACGATTTTATGTCCTTGGGATCAGCCAAAAGGGTATCAGACTCATAGAGGGAACCCGCTATAGTGCTAGAGAAGTAGATGTTGAGAGCTTACCTCAGGATATAATAGAAGCCCTCGGATTCGATACTCCGGAACGTCAGTTCCAATATCACGCTGTAACTCCCGATCAACCTGGTGGGAAAGGATATATTATGCATAGCCAAGGATGGGGAGCGGAAGTAGAGAAAAAATATATACTAAAATTTTTTCAAAAAATAGATAAGGGGATCAGCAATCTCCTTGGAGAAGGACAAGCCCCATTGGTCCTCGCTGGTGTTGATTTTCTCTTACCTCTCTATAAAGAGGCTAATACATATCCTTGCCTCATGGATGAAGGCATTAACGGGAATCCTGACCTTTTGAGCCCTCAAGAATTAGGCGAGAAAGGGTGGGAAATAGTTCATCCTTTCTTTAAAAAAGAGGAACAAAAGTTTGCCGAGTTATATATAGAAATGAAGGGTACTGGGAAAACATCTACAGATGTAGAAGAAACGGCTGCGGCAGCATATATAGGGAAAATAGATACTGTCTTCGTTGCTTTAGGGAATCATGTTTGGGGATCTTTTGATGAAAAGGCTGTAAAAGCCACTATTCATGAAGAGAAAAAAGTCGAAGATATTGACCTCCTTGATTTTATAGCAACTCATTCCCTTCTTCGTGGCGGCCGCGTCTATGTTCTTCCTGCAGAGAACATTCCCGACAAGGAAAATGTAGCTGCTCTTTTTCGATTCTGATCTCTCTCAGGCGGGGTCTTGCAAGGCCCCGCCTTTTTTAGATTTGCAGATTGCCCTATTGTATTTACCTACAAAAAGCATATAATCCGCTTAAGAAGAACCCACGATAAAATAGGCGATTAAAAACCGCTTTGAGGAGGGAAAAATGAGCCAATAGGCTTTATAAAAACGCCAAATGTTATCAGCGAGAAACCTCCCTTTGCGGGGAAAAGGGGAAATATTTTATTGTTATCGGGGGTTAAAAAATGGAATACATCTTTGGAGAGGAACGGGAAAATCCTTTACCGAATTTTTCAAACGGTAAAGATGTGGAAAAGATAGGAGTTACTTATAATCTACGCTGTGAAGCGAAAGATCATGAACCTGATGATCTCTACGAGGAATATGACAACCTGGAAACCATTGAATCCATTGCTAAAGAACTTGGAGAGTATGGTTTTCAGGCTTTTTTGTTTGAACAGAACGACACTCTCATACAAAAACTACTCTCTGTTGAGCCCGATTTTGTTTTGAATCTAGCAGAAGGACGGGGTACCTCTCGAGGCAGAGAATCACAGATTCCGTGTATTCTTGAAAGTTTGGAGATTCCTTTTAGTGGATCCGACTCTGTATCGTTAGGTCTCTCCCTAGATAAAGTACTTACGAGTGGACTTCTTGCAAGCGCGGGTTTACCCGTTCCAGAGAATAGGGTATTTAAAAGGCCTGTTGACCTCAATAATTTGGAAGTCCTTTTCAAGCACCACAGGCAATATATTATAAAGCCTCGTTGGGAAGGATCCTCAAAAGGAATATTTCATGACTCTATTGTGGACTCTTCAGAGCAGCTTGTTGACAGGGTTCAGAGGATATGGAACCTATATAAGCAACCCGCTGTCGCCGAAGAGTACCTCCCCGGCATAGAAATCACTGCTGGAGTAGCTGGAAACATAAAGCCAGAGTGTATTGGGATGATGTCTATTACTCCCAAAGAAGAGACTGCAATGTTTCTCTACTCTCTTGAAGAGAAGAGAAACTATATAGAAAGAATTCAATACAACGGTCCCGATACCCTCGGGCCCATGCTAAGGAAGGACATTGCCAAGCTGGCAGTTCGCGCTTTCGAAGCCTTGGAGCTGCGGGATATTGCACGTATTGATTTTCGGCTTGATGAGAAAGATCAACCTCATATTATCGATATCAATCCCCTGCCTGGGTTGTCACCTGCGTATAGTGACCTTCCTATCCTTTATCGCCTCAGCGGAGGAGAATATTCAGATCTTCTTCGAATCATCCTCCGCGAGGCCTTCTCCAGATATGGACTCGACACATCCAGGCTGGAAGAACCCCTCTGTGCCGAAAAGAGGGACTAATCATGCATAGCGTCGAACAGAATATCGAGCCTCCCAGTACCACCCTGCGGCTTCTTATAGCCGCAGCAAAAGAAAAAACAGAGCGCCAAGATCTTCTTGACAGCCTTATATGCCGAGAAGAGGTAGGATGTGCTTTAACGTCGAGGGGCTACTCTGTAGTCGATCTCGATGTTACCCCTCATGACTTGGATAATCCTTCCTCCCTGTTTTTACGAGGAGCAAACTTTCAAAATATGTGTATCTTTAATCTTTTTGAAGGCTTCGGCTCCCAGCCTTGGCAAGAAGCAGATTTTTGTGAGCTTCTTGAAAAAAGAGGTATCCCTTTTACCGGAAACCCCTCATATGCCCTTCGCCTTTGTCTCGACAAATGGACTTTGAAACTGCGTCTACGCCAACAAGGTATTTCCGTTCCGTGGGGGATATGCATTACCTCTTCCTATTCCTCCATATCTATGGGCGAAAAAAAATGGCCCTTCCCTCTATTTATTAAGCCCTCTAGAGAAGATGGGAGCGTAGGTATCGACGAAACATCTCTCGTCCGAAACTATGAGGAATTACAAGAGCAACTTCAAAAGAAATTGCCCCAATTCCCAGATGGCCTGCTTGTAGAAGAGTTTTTAGGCGGATCTGAGTATAGCATCGCTTTTCTAGGAAATGATCCTTATGAAGTAGTGGGCGTTTCCACTCTTGACTACGATCGCTATCCTGCTCTTACGCCATTTCTTACATACAAGGCGAAATGGGATAAGGAGAGTCCTGACTGGAGACTCTGCCCAGAAGATCTGGAGTTGCCTGCTACTCAAAAAGAATTAATTATCGGAATAGGCGCCAAGGCAGCAGCTATAGTTGGTTGTAAAGGCTACTTTCGGGTTGATTTACGCGAAAAAGATGGACATTTTTATGTTATTGATGTGAACCCCAACCCCGCTTTAACTCGAGATAGTGGTTTCGCCCGTCAGTATACGAAAGGGGGCAGGTCTTACGAAGATTTGATCTGCCATATAGTCAATCTTGCGTTAAAAGACCATATAAAAGAGGCTAAATCATGAACATAGAAACGTATATTGCTATTGCAGAAGCAACAAAAGCTTTTACACAAGAAGAGCTTTCTGTTCTGCGAGAAGTTCTTACAGAATACGAGTCAAACCCTGCAAAAGACTATATCGTGCTGGAGGAATACAGAGAGGGAGTCTTAGCAGGTTTCCTGATCTACGGACCTACGCCCATAACCCGTTTCGCTTGGGATCTCTACTGGATAGTGGTAAATCCCTGCTACCAGCGTCAAGGGTTAGGGATTTTTCTAAATTCAAAAATGGAGCAGCAGTTATTAAAACACAATTCTAAGGCTGTTATTCGAGTAGAAACATCTGGTAGAAGCGAATATACCGGACAACGACATTTCTATATTGGAGCCGGTTACATAGAAAGTGGACGAATCCATGATTTTTACGGGGAGGGTGATGACCTTGTCATCTACACCAAGGAAATTAAAGCCTCGAGATAGTGTGGAAAAAACACCGGCGTCCCTTTCTGACGTCCGCCAATGGACCCGGAAAAATGACCAGGGAAAAAAGAAGATGCCCGCTCTCCGAGATTTACGAAGAGAGGTTAGCGAGGAGCAGTGGAACGATTGGCATTGGCAACTCGCTAATCGCATTACAAGTGTGGAGCAACTAGAGGGACTTATCTCCCTTACAAAAAGCGAACTTTCAACTATAAAAAGAAGCCTGAATGTTTTACGCATGGCTATTACACCTTATTTTGCTTCTCTAATGGACCGGAACGATCCCAACTGTCCTATTAGAAAACAATGTGTCCCCACCTTGCAGGAAACATTGATCTCACAAACAGACCAGAGAGACCCTCTCCATGAAGAAATAGATTCGCCTGTCCCAGGGCTCACTCATCGCTACCCCGACCGGTGCCTGCTTCTTGTTACAGACCAGTGTTCCATGTATTGTCGGCACTGCACCCGACGACGTTTTGCCGGGCAAACAGATCATCCTCGAAGCCATGAAGAAATAGAAGCCTGTATCGACTACATTCGAAAAACTCCTGTTATTCGGGATGTTCTTATTTCAGGCGGCGACCCTCTTACTCTTTCTGACCAACAGCTTGAATCTATATTGGAGGAAATCCGCGCCATTCCTCATGTTGAGATTATACGAATCGGCACTCGAGTCCCTGTAGTTATGCCCATGAGGATCACCGATGACCTATGTAACATGCTCAAAAAATATCATCCTTTGTGGATGAATATTCAGTTCAATCATCCTAAGGAAATTACCCCAGAATCATCAGAAGCCTGTCGCAAACTTGCAGATGCAGGCATTCCTCTGGGGAATCAATCAGTGCTCCTCAAAGAGATCAATGACTGCCCCTACATTTTCAGAGAACTAAATCAACAACTTTTAAAGCTTCGTGTTCGGCCATACTACATATACCAATGTGATCTCTCACAAGGAATAGAACACTTCAGAACGTCCATAGGGAAAGGCATTGAAATTATGGAATTCTTACGGGGTCACACTTCAGGTATGGCTGTACCCACATTTGTAGTAGACGCTCCTGGCGGCGGAGGGAAAATTCCGGTGATGCCAAACTATGTTGTCTCCTGTTCAGATCGGAAAACCATCCTCAGGAATTTTGAGGGAGTTCTTACAGTCTATACAGAACCAGATGACAACCAAAGTAAATGTGGTGGACACTGCACTGCTATTTGCAATCACCAAAAAGAACTTTCTTCGGGAGGAGTTGCAGCTCTTTTTGAAAAAGAAGGGGCTTCGATGGAACCTGAAAACCTTCCTCGGAAAAAACGAAGTCAAAAGTGGACCTCTGCCGAGAAAGGCAGATAAGAGAACGTTTAAAGGGGGGCCCCTTCACAAGCAAGCCCCCCTTTTTTATCTATTGGCAACTTTCTTATCTCGAAAAATTTCCTTAAAAAACATGGGTAAAGCCAAAAGCGGAAGAGCCGCTATAACAAGCATAGTAGATGTAATGCCGAAAATATCTCCGATCTTTCCAAGAGGCCCAGTTAATAAATTGGCCAACCCCCACGAAAGCCCCATAACAATGGAACTTGCCATGCCGCGGGAATTAGGAACCTGCTCTTGAGCTACAGCTGCAGTAATAGGCATGCTGGAATTAATAACAGACGTCCCAATAATATAAAGCAATATAGAAGCACCCCCCGATATAAAAGCAGCAGGAATCATGAGCAGAGGCCCAGCTATAAGGACAAAAATAAGAACACGAACCTTACCAAATCGATCAGAGAGCTTCCCGCTTATCAACATCCCCAACGTGCTAAAAAGCATGACTAGAAAGAGAATCGTCCCCACAGCGCTAATATCGCCGCCTTCTGCCGAAATGCGGATGGGTAGAAAGAAACGGATCCCCTGGCTTGTAGCGTCGCGAGCTACAGACACAGCCCAAACAGGGTAAATAATAGAAAAAACGGAAGCCAGAGAACGAAAGAGGCCCTTTTCAACCTTTGGGAAGGCTATTCCTTCCTGACTCAACACTGGCATATATCGATAAATAGCGAAAGCTACAATCAAAACAGGAATTATTGCTACATACGGTATCTTTTCAATTCCGACAAGTTTTGCCAGCGCCACGGCAAAAAGAGGACTTACCGTTACTCCTATATTTCCGGCCACACTAAAAATAGCCAACGAAGCTGTGAGCTTTTCTTGAGGCACTACATGTCCTACGCCGCCATGCCCTTGAGGATGAAAAGTGGCGCTCCCTATCCCCCATATTCCTACGAAAAGAAGAGCCATACCATAGGTTGGGGAACTGGGAAGAAATGTAGCTCCCAAACAGGTGAGGATAGGACCAACCATCACAAGATATGAACGAGCTGTTCTATCTGATACATAGCCCAATAGGGGTTGAAGCAATATGTGCATAATTCCTACCACCGAATTCAACAACCCCGCCTGAGCCATAGTAATGCCAAGTCGAGAAATAATGGTAGGAACAAAAGTAGGAAGAAACGCCGCATAGAGATCATTGAAAAAGTGACCTATCGATAAGAGAGACAATTTAAATGTAGATCCATTTTCTACCGTAGTTGCTGTTCTTTCACACATCACGTACGCCCCCTGGGTAATATAACTTCCTTATATCGTAACATGATTAACTCAAAAAGCGAATATCCTATTTCATTTTTCATACTTCCAGAAAAATGCTAGCCATATACATGGTGGGGTTACGCTTGTTGAAAGAACCCGATGGCGAACATGGGGAGGGATCATAATCCAATCTCCTCTTTCAAGGACCCTTTTGCTTCCATCCTCCCACTGAAGAACACCCTGTCCTTCAAGGACACACACCCACTCCATCTCTTCCTGATCGTACCAAAATCCTTCTGGGGAAGCCTGCCCCATAGAAAGGATGCGCTCTATTCGCACATTCCCCTGAGAAGAAAGGAGTTCTATCACCTCTTCCTCAAGAGTTGCTGTCTGCTGATTATAAAGATTTACATTTCCTTCCATTTACTCACCTCCTTGAGTCTTATAATACACGAAAAGGCGGAACCTATTTCGGTTCCGCCTTTCGCAATGGAGCCATGAAAAACATGGTCATGGCCATAAATCCCCAAAGCTATTTTCTCCATTAGAGCAGTAACGAGGTGATGCTCAAGGCCTTCTTGAACTACAAGAACTAAATGTTATTTCTTTTTGTTGTTATTGTACTTCGTTATAAGATCCCAGTTCAGTTGCCACCAAGCTTTTTCTGTTTTTTCCATACATTCGTTCGTAAATTTTGTTACATATTCTTGAGCCTTGGCTGGGTCTTTCTTGGCGAGTTCCAACGCTTTTTTATCTATTTCCAAAACCTGTTTAGCAAATCCCTGCTCTAAAGGATCTCGCACAGCTTTTAAATCCTCCATGGCTTCCTGGTAACGGCGATTTACAAGATCATCAGCCAGAATAAACGCCCATTGTGCAGAGTTGAGGCTGAAAGCGTTACGATCGAACGTTCTCCAACTTTCCCTTGTCTCAAGAACGCCCGAATAAATAGGAACGTAGCATGTGGTATGGGGGTTGTCATAACCAAACCAGAGAACCGTTCTTACAGGAGCAGGATAGCCGGGGCGAACCTGTGAGACAAAGCTATATGCGCAATCCCACTTTGATATAGGTCTGCTATAAGGTATGTTGAGAAGGTTCCGAATATCCTTTGTAACAAAGGGCGTAGCGAGAGGGCTCTTCACCATATTGTCGCCTTCACGGACATACCATGCTTTGTCTGCAGCCATATCGAAAGGAGTCCCTTCCATATGGCCACGAAGCATCGTCATTACATCCTGTACAGAAAGCTTTTTCTGAGGTTTAACAGCAAAGGGATAGCTCATGGTTTCAGCGTAGGGATCCCATTCACGAGTGGGGTCAAGCTGACTGTAGAGGGTGTAGAGGCGGTTGCGGATCCACATGGAAGAAAGAGACCAGTCGTCATTTCCTGTAAGAGGAGAGTAGGCTTCCTGCCAAATAAAGGGTTTTCCGCTATTGGGATCGTACCAACCGTTATCGATGGCCAGCTGCATGTAATCCTTTGAAGCCATGAAATTCTTCTTATCATTCACATTAATTTCCCTAATACGGCTCATATTAGGAACAACTAATACGCAGTCATCGGGTACCCTTTGGGCTACCCATACTGCGCCAGGCTTGCCACTATCAGGGGTCCACATAAATCCAGCACTGCGAATCTCGAACAACCAAGCCTCTTCTGAGTCAGTGATCGTAAGGCTCTCTCCTTCTGTTCCGCAAGAGGGAAGGAATCCATATTTCTCGGCCAGTTCTCCAATGACAGTTATAGCCTCACGAGCTGTTTTCCCTCTCTGAAGGGCAAAAATTTCGAGCTGTTCGATGGTTAACAGAGCCCGAGCATCAGGACGGAAGGTTTTGAGCTCCTCCTTCTGCCCTATGGTGCTTTCTCCGATAGCAACACCATGCTCATTCATGAAAGGGTAACCAACATGGAAGTAGGTGTACGTCTTCTCCACCTGCGGAATCTCGCCTATTTTTACTGGCTCAGAGTCTTCATCCATACCAATATTCCAGAAGACATCAACCTTGCTCCCCTTGGGGAAGGTTTTCCCAGGGATTGTTCGAACTCTTGCATCGTAAAAAGCGCCATCCGCCGTATGAGATGTAATAACAGAGCCATCTGCAGAAGCATCTTTGCCTACTACAATATCAGTGCACGCCCAAGCAGACATTGTCATAAGGACTACTAGCAAACAAGAAAAGACTACCAAAATTCCACGGCGTAACTTTTTCATCTTTACCATCTCCTCCTTTTTCAACGTCGTAAACCTATTGTGGTGCAATCTTAAGTCGAGTCCGTTCTGATACAAAAAATAAATTCCACTGGAAACAACTTCTCCCTTTCTTACGCTCTCCCACGCTTTTTTGTGCCCCACCCCCTCCTGTTAATCGTAAA
>NZ_DHFC01000012.1:0-23141 GCF_002400205.1 Aminobacterium sp. UBA4834
CTTTCAAATTTCTCTTTTGCCATATCTTCTCAGGCCTCCCTGCGTATATAGAATCTCTACCCTTTCGGGCTCTGTATTCTCTTGTTTTAAGGAAACAGTTGGGACACTACTGAAGAGATTTTATCATACGAATCAAAAATATCCATATGTGCTCACCAGAAGTACATTTCTTTTATGATTTAAAGCCAATGTAAAAATGATAAACTATGAAAAACTTTTTGTGATATCTTTTAAATCGCATAAGAAAAAGGGCCCAGCTTTAAAGCTGGGCCCTTGAAAGTATTTATTTTCAAAAATCAAATTCCCCTATTAACCACTGCACCCCCGCCAAATTTGAGGCTGGAACGACTTAATGTTAACCAATCTTGTTCTTTTCATGCCAAAGACCTCCTTGAATGTAATGTTTGGGCATCAAAAATCCGCTTGTTTTTGACCACCTAACAGGGGGATTTTTTAGCCTTTGGAGAGAAATTAGAGAAGAGTTAAAAGACACGAAAAAAGGGGAACTGACTTTATTCAGCCCCCCTTCCTAATCCATGGAGCCGACTTCCGGACTCGAACCGGAGACCCCATCCTTACCATGGATGTGCTCTACCTGCTGAGCTAAGTCGGCTTTCTTTTAATAAATGGTGGTGGGAGTAGGATTTGAACCTACGTAGGCGAACGCCAGCAGATTTACAGTCTGCAGCCTTTGACCACTCGGCCATCCCACCACTTCACTGCGATTTTATACCAACAACGTAAAAAATGGAGCCGGCACCCGGACTCGAACCGGGGACCTGCTGATTACAAGTCAGCTGCTCTACCAGCTGAGCTACACCGGCTCGCCGCTGGTATATTATAGCGGGAGAAATAGATCTGTCAACATCCGATGTAACTAAAGTGCTATTTTACAGTACTTTCTCCGCTTCCGCAACAAAAGCTTTTATTCCCGCCTGCTTTATATATGGTTCCTCCTCTAGGTGAGTAAGTTTTTCCTTTAAGACCAAAACATCTTCATCACCACAAAAGACCATAAAAGCGCAGTCTTTCCCAGGATATATTGCATCATCCCAATGGGTTTTCCCACTCACGTTATCACGAAACAAAACATTTTTCCAAACAAAATATCCCGTAATACCGTTTTTATTGAGAACCTCCATGAGATCTTCTGCGACACTTTCATTACAGAAAATCCAGAACATCTTCATGTAGCCTAAACCTCCTCTGCCTCAGCAAAACGCTTTTTACGACGAAGCTTTTCTTCAAATAAGCTGTAAATTACAGGTACAATTACTAACGTTACTATAGTAGAAATAAGCAATCCTCCCATAACAGAGACCGCAAGCGGACGCCAAAGCTCTGCTCCCTGGTCCTGGCTAATAGCCATTGGTAACATGCCAAAAAAGGTTGTGAGAGTCGTCATTAAAACAGGGCGTAAACGACGTTCTCCCGCCTCTAGAAGAGAGTCTCTCAATTTTACACCTCGGGCTCTGAGAAGGTTGATATAGTCTACAAGTACAATGGCGTTATTAACCACAATTCCAACCAGCATAATAACCCCGAGCAGTGCTTGTAGCGAAAGATACATCCCCGTCAGAAGATATGCGAAAGCCACACCAGTAAGGGCAAAGGGGATGCTGAACATAATGACAAAGGGATCGAGGTATGCTTCATACTGCCCTGCCATAACCATATAGACCAAAAGAACCCCCAACAAAACTAAATATCCCATTTGGCGGAAAGCCTTGTCTTTTTCTTCCACCTCTCCACCAAAATCGATACGGATATCTTGAGGGATATTCATTTTTTCGATAGCTGCTTTTGCATCTTGCGTCAACTGACCTAAAGATCTCCCATGAACATTCGCTTCAACCACTACGTAGCGCTGTTTATTTTTGCGCTGTATTTCCGGTGGACCTACTGTGTCATTGAGTTGTGCTACTGTTGAAAGGCGAATAAGCTTCCCATTTACATTCGGAACCATCAGACGATTTAAAACCTCTCGAGAGTTTCGTTCATCGGTGTTCAACCGAACTCGAATAGGATAATCATCATCACCTTCCCAATAGCTTTCATCTGTTTCATATCCGTAATAATACGTCCTCAGAGTCTGTGCAACAGATGCTGTGCTTACACCTGCCAAAGCTGCTTTTTCTTTATCAACCTGTACCCATACCTCTGGGCGATTTTGTTTTTGGCTCAACGTCACATCAACAGCGCCTGGTATCTTAACGAGGCTATTCTTAATCATATTTGCCGTTTCCACAACATGATCAAGGTTGTCTCCATATACTTCTATATTCAAGGGTTTCGACCCAAGTAACATGGCTTTAATAGGAGACGTGACTACAACTGTCATTTTTTCAATACCAGGCTTAGTTTGAAGCCAATTACGCAGTTCGTTGGCAACTTCAAAAGCACTACGCTCTCGTTTCTTTTTCTCCACAAGTTTAAGCCCAACAGTTCCCACATTAGGGCCAGCCTCTTGCCCGACAGCTACAGCATATCCCTTTTCATCCCGGCCATCATAAGCAAATATATTTGTTGCCTCTGGTACTGTTTTTTCAGCATATGCCATTATTTCTTTAAGAAGTTCCTCTGTTTTTTCGATCCTGGTTCCTTCTGGAAGTGTAAGGGTAATAGAAATATCTCCCGTATCCGGTTCCGGCGTCAGTTCAGTGCCTATGAAACGAAAACCTGTAAAAGTAAGGATCAAAAGGACTACAGCGGCAGCAATAACTTTTTTCTGGTTTATAAGACTCCACGAAAGGATATTTTTATAGCCTCGCTCAAGCCACACGATGAATCGTTCCGTGTATCGATGCATCTTTAAACTATCTTCCTCCCGTTTGAAAAAACGACTCCCCATCATAGGAACAAACGTAAGGCTGACAAAAAGAGAAGCCATAACGGCCACAACCATCACAATAGTCAATGCGGAAAAGAAAACACCAACAAGCCCCGAAATAAAAGCTAACGGGAGCAACACAACAGCCGTAGTAAGGGTTGAAGCAAGAAGGGCCGACTGTACTTCCTGGGCACCGAGGATACTCGCCACATTCCGCCGTTCTCCAAGTTCTAAGTGATAAACAATCTGGTCTGTAGCAACGATAGAGTTATCCACTACCATTCCGCTTGCCACAGCTAGAGCTGAAAGAGTAAAAATATTGATAGTGTAGTCAAGCCACCCCATTATTATAAAAGTAATGACAAGAGAAAAAGGGATAGCTCCACAAATAATAAGCGATGCCGGGAGCCGTTTTAAAAAGGCCCACGTCACAAGAAAGACCAACAGTATTCCGCTAAAGAGAGAAGACCCTAAATTTCGTATAGAATCTTGAATAAAATCAGCCGCATTAAGCCCCACGTGATATTCCACATCGCCTGGGAACTCCCGGGCCTTCATATCTTCCATTTTCTCAAGGACAGCTTGGCTTACTTCTACCGTATTGGCATCACTGTTTTTAAGAACAATAAGAATTACAGACTGCTTCCCTGCGTGAAATCCCTGAATATCAGGATCTTTAAAACTATCGGAAATAGTCGCCACATCGGAAAGATATACTGGTCGCCCTTTCGATACACCTACAATTACTTTGTGCATATCCGCTACACTTTGGAATCGACCAGGAACCCGTAGATAATACTCAATTCGCCCTTCTTTTAGAGACCCTGAAGGAATGTTAATATTCTCCCGTTCAAGAGCTTGCACTACTGATTGTGGAGCTAGTCCATACGCTTCAATTTTATCTACATTGAGTTGTACCTGTATCTCCCGTCGATCCCCACCGTAGATCAGAACTTGCCCTACACCAGAAATACGGGAAATTGTTTCGGAAATAGTTTTATCTGCATAATGATAAAGACTGGGAAAGGACTCGTCTGCCGTTAGAGACATTACAAGGACAGGAACCGTCCCTGAAGTTATTCTCAACAAAATTGGCTCCTCTGCATCGCTAGGTAGATCTCGTTTAGCGAAGTTCACCGCATCTCGAACATCTCCTATTTTGACATCCAAGTCTTCCCCCCAATCAAACTTCACGGAAACAACAGATATGTTATCTTGGGACTTTGAAAGGATAGTATCTACCCCTTCTATCATGGCAACGTGATTCTCTACTATTTTGGAAACCCGCTGCTCTACATCGCTTGCAGAAGCTCCTGGCCATGAAGTCAAAATATTAATAACTGGAGGTTCTATTTCAGGCAATAAATCTACTTTTAAAGATGTGAAAACAATACCACCAAGCAATATGACTACAAGAAAGATCATAAGGGTGGTTACTCGCCGCTTAACCGAAAATTCTGGAAGATTCATCGCTGAACCACCTCAATTGGCGTTCCTTCAGAAAGTTTCTCCGAACGGGTAATGATAACTTTATCGGGAAGAGATATTCCTTCGATTACTTCAATAGCATCTGGTCCTTCCTCTCCAAGAGTAATTTGTTTTGTTTTAGCAGTCCCATCTTCTGTAGCCACATAACAAATAGGCAGACCAGTACCTGCCATTTTCATAACAGCGTCTAATGGAATACCAAGCCCTTCATGAGTTCCCGCTTGAATTTCTACTCGAGCATACATTCCAGGTTTCATAAGAGAAAGAGTATCAACAGCGACCTCTACCTTTCCTGTTCGAGTAGCAGGATCCAAAATGGGAGAAACTCTAGCGACTTTTGCTTTAAAAGAACGTCCAGGGAAAGCATCTAGAGAAATGTGCGTTTCTTGCCCCGCTCTTACCTTTGAATACAGTTTCTCTGGAACTACTCCCACAGCCTTAACCTGTTCCTGCTTGGCTATCACAAAGACAGGGTAAGAGGAGGTGGTGTCTCCAGCATCCACATTTCGAGCTGTAATAATGCCCGAAATCGGGGCCTCTATTCGATGATATCCCTTCGTTATCTTAAGCTGCTCCAGTGCTGCCTTCGTCTCTGCCACTTGCCTGACAGAGGTTTTGTACTCTCCTTCTACATGATCATATTGTTGGCGACTGATAACTTCTTCCTTGTAAAGTTGAGAAAATCTTCGATAATCGTTTTCCGCAGTCTGTTTATAAATTTCAGCCTTAGCAAGACTTGCCTGAGCCTGACTTATCTGCTGCTCTATAAGACTTGCATCAAGAATAGCGAGAATATCTCCTTCCTGTACTTTGTCACCTTCATGGACAAGGACTTGAAGAACCGTTTTACCTTGGACCTTACTAATAACAGCCGCTTCTTCTTCCGGTTCAAGAGTAGCCACAAAACGGACAATATCTACAAAAGTACCCTGTTTTGGAGAAACAACCTCTACTTTTACCCGTTCTATTTCCCCCACAGCACTTTCTATTTGGTGCTGCTGATAGGCTCGAAAACCTATGAGGGCAATAAAGATAACGACTACGCTAAAGAGCATCAGACTCTTTTTCACTCAAAATCACTCCCGTTCCTATTGTTCAGCTGTATTTAGAGGCAGGCCTACTGCATATAAAAGTTCTGTTTTAGATATGTGCGTATCATAAACTGAGTCAACAAGCTGAGTTCGAGCATTAGTGAGAGCTACGCGAGCATCAAGAACATCTATATTCGTGCCTACCTGAGAGCCGTACCGTTTTAAAGCCATACGATAGTCTTCTTCTGCACTTTGCACCTGATCCGTAGCGACGGATATTCGTTGCAAAGCAGATTCAAGGTTAAGTTTTGCGACAGAAACTTCCAAGTTAATTTGTTTTTTAAGGTCCTCTGCCCTGAAAAAGAACTCATTGGCGGCAGCCTTCGCCTCTTGGGCCTTGGCCTGACTCGCTCCACCATCGTAAAATTTCCAAAGAGCTGTAAGAGAAATTTTCCAGTCATCTTTTTCACTCGGGAAAAAAGTGTCATCAGCAACATAACTCTCAGCCTGTAAAATCACCTGCGGTTTGCTTTGTGCTGTTGCTGCCTTAGAAAGGGCAAGAGACGATTGAACGGCAAAGTCTAGTGCTTGAAGCTCCGGTCGAGTATCTAGGGCGAGAGAAAAAGGATCCTCAACCACAGGAACATCAGGCCGAGACTGATCTGGGTCTGGCAAAGTATATTGAGAACGTAGAGAGGCCCCCACAGCTCGTTCTAAGGCACTCCATGCCACATCTACTCCGTTAACAGCCTTTATTCTGTTTAGTTCGGCTTCTGACACATCTACGCGAATTCGCAAAACTTCATTTTTAGCTACAACGCCATGATTATAAAAAGACTCCACTTGCTTCAAATGTTCTTTAGTGAGTCCTAATACATCTTCCGCTACAGTAAGTTTGGCTCGAGCTCGCTGAAGATTGTAATAACTTGCTAAGACATTGCTTTCCACTGTCTGAGACACTCTGGTCTCTTGTGCTTTTGCTCCCTCTAAAGCCAGCTTCTGGCTTCGTACAGAGTTTTCTACAGCGCCACTACTGTAGAGAAGATAATCAAGAGACAGAGCTGCACGATAAGTTTTTTCAAACCCAGCTATAGCCGCTCCTCCTGTAGGAATTACAGGATACCTCGGCTCCTCCCCTAATTGTTGGTACGTTAAAGACGCTGCCAATTGGGGTTTTTGCGCCGATTTTGAGCCTAAGTATCTGGCTTGAGCCTGATTCACTCGCTCTGCCTCCGCCGCCAAGATCGGATTGTTTTTCTGTGCAAGCTCTAATACTAGCGTCTCTGTAAGGGGGTCTCTTTCCTGAGCCCATAAAATGTGTTCTTCTGAAAAAAGGCAGGCAAATAGCGTTATTAACGTAATCATATAAATGTATTTTCTATGGTGCATACGGTGCTCCTCCTTTAAGAACTCGTGTTACTAAAAATTTCCAAGAACGTTTCGCTTCATCGACTGAGAGGGTTGTTCCTACGTTAGAAACTAATCCAGCAATAAAGTTCTCGAAAATTCGAATCAATTCTTTAAGAGAAAGTCCTCCCGCTCCATCTTTCAGGGAGGGGTACATCCTCATAAGAATAGACTCAAATTCCTCCACAAAGGATAGGCTGATAAGGCAATTCAAATCCTGAATTTCCGTATTACCCCTAATAGACTCTAAAGCCATATGGACACTGAACATTCGCCATAACTGGTCTTTCATCATTGCATCAATAAGCTGTTCTCCCCGCGCGATAAAAAGCCCCTCCCGTTCCTCAGGCTTTTCTGGCTGATCTGGCACCATAATATGGCGGATGCGCTCCACCTCTCCCTTTAAAACAGCCCTATAAAGATCTAATTTTCCTGAGAAATGCCAGTATAAAGCTCCCTTACTCAAATTTGCTTCCTTAACAATGGAATCAATGCTCGCTCCATAAAACCCTTTTTCCGCAAAGTGTTTTCTCGCTATAGACAATATGAGGGTTCTCGTATCTTGTGCATTATTTCCTTTCAAACACCCACCTCCCGACCGTTCGGTATATGAAAAGTCTATTCAATACCGACCGGTCTGTCAAGTAATTAAAAACGCAGGGAGGAAATCTCCCTGCGAAGAGATCTATTCTTTTTTAAAGTGGTAAGGAAAGGATGCGGCGTGCGATTTCAAAATAGACAATCAGACCAAAAACATCAACGATGGTTGTAATGAAGGGGCCCGACATAATAGCTGGGTCAACTTTTACCAGCCGTGCTATAAACGGCAATAGGGTTCCTGCTAAATTACCAAGGAGAACCACAGCTATAATGGAAATTGCAACCGTAATGGCTACGCCGCCCCCAGCATTAAGCATATAGGCTCTGCCTATGCCAAAAATGGCGAGAGTACTCCCAAGAAGAATTCCCGTTACTACTTCTCTTAAAACAACTCTCCAAATATCCTTCCATTCAATATGCCCCAGTGTGATTCCACGAATAACAAGGGTGGAAGCCTGCGTACCAGCATTTCCGCCAGTATCGATAAGGAGAGGGACAAAAAAAGTCAACGTCACCACGCTTTGGATAGCGAGAGTATATCGTTGCAAAACAGTCGTAGTAAGAGTCTCAGTTAATATACAAATAAACAACCATACAAACCGCTTTCGAGCTACAGTAAAAACACTAGCATCAAGGTAATCTTCTTCCACTGGTTGAATACCAGCCATACGTTCGAAGTCTTCTGTCGCTTCTTCTTCTACTATGTCGAGGACGTCATCAAACGTAATAATTCCTACAAGCCGTTTTTCCGTATCTACAACAGGAACAGCTTGCAGGTCGTACTTTGACATAACTTGTGCTACTTCTTCCTGATCTGTAGTAGTTATAACATAAATAGGTTCGTCCATAAGAGACGATAAGAGAGTCTGAGGTTTTGCCATAATCAAGGATTCCAGATCTACGACCCCTTTAAGTTGACGCTGTCCGTTAACTACAAAGCACGTGTAAATAGTTTCTTTACTCCTAGCATTTTTACGGATCCTGTCTATAGCTTCTTCAGTGGTCATTCCCTCTTTTAAATCAATATACTCAGGAGTCATTATTCGTCCTGCCGAACCGTCAGGGTAATTTAGTAAGGCATTAGCCACTGTCCTTTCTTCAGGAGAAAGGCGAAGAAGAAGTTTTTTCACGGTTTTTGCGGGCAATTCATCAAATAAGGCCGTACGATCATCATCAGACATCTCTTCTATAATGACTGATACTTCAGAGTCTGTGAAGTGAGCAAGCATTTCTTCGCGCTCCGCTCCCTCCATAAATTCGAAAACTTCAATAGCCAAATCTTTTGGAAGAAGTCGAAAAATAAAGACTCGTTCTACCGGAGACTTTTCGCTAATAATTTCAGCAATGTCTGCCGGTTCCATGTCACTGAGAAGATCTTTTAAATTTTTAAATTTTTTCGTTTGGAAAAGTTTATCGATACTTTCATGATACTTCCGCTGCAAGTCTTCCATTGGCATCTCCCCCTTTGCTTTTTGAGATAATAAAGGGTGAGGATCAAGTCACACCCGACAGGCGTCGGATGCTTCTCAGACCTGAGGCCAGGGGTAGAAGACTGACTCGACGCCGTTTAAAAAATTAAAGAAAAGAAGTTATTTTTGTTACACGATAAAGGGACAGTACCGCTATCCATGTTTTTCTCCTTTAAAAATTTCCTTTTTATTGAAAAAAGAAACATACGGGGCAAGAAACATAAGCCTGCCCCGTATGTAATACCCCAATAGAGTCGCGAAACTAACGCTTCGAGAACTGTCTCTGTCCCCGAGCGCCCTTCTGACCAAACTTCTTTCTCTCTACCATACGAGGGTCGCGAGTTAGGAGGCCAGCTTTTTTTAACGCAGGGCGAAGCTCTGGATTCAATTTCAAAAGAGCTCTGGCAATCCCAAGACAAACAGCACCGGACTGCCCTGTCAAGCCACCCCCATTAGCACGGACGAAGACATTGACCTTGCCTTCAACTCCGGCAGTTTTAAGTGGCTGCAAAGCATGTGTCTGCCAAACCTGACGTGGGAAATAATCTTCCACTGTTCTTTCGTTAATCTGTATAGTTCCATCACCCGGACAAATTCTTACACGAGCGATAGCATTTTTACGTCTTCCAGTTCCCCAAAAATAGGAAGGAGCTACCATTCTTGTTCCTCCTTTCTCGAAAAATCGGTTTTAAAACTCCAGCGGCTTAGGCTGCTGGGCAGAATGAGGATGATTCGGACCTGCATAGACTTTCAACTTCTTGTGCATCTTCAGACGGGTCTTCGGGAGCATCCCCTTCACAACCATTTCCAAAAGCCGCTCGGGCTGTTTTTCAAGTATCTCGCCATATGTCTGGCTCTTCAGTCCACCAGAGTATCCGGTGTGACGATAGCGCTTTTCATTCTGGCGTTTATTACCTGTCAACTTAACTTTCTCCGCATTGATTATAACAACGAAATCCCCACAATCTACATGAGGAGTATAGGTGGCTTTATGTTTTCCCATAAGGACTTGAGCTACCTGAGAAGCTAAACGTCCCAATGGCTTATCGGTGGCATCCACTACATACCACTCACGCACAACCTTCTCGCGAGTAGCCATGTAAGTACGATTGCTCGCCATGCTTATTTCCTCCTTTACATTAACAACTGAAGATATTTATTTTTCTAAAATACCTCTCCAGTTTTAGAGAAGAACTTCTTCGAGTGCATCTTGGGAATGTGTGGCGGCATTCCCTTCCCGAAACAATTACTCCCTTTTCTTGGCGAGATATTCTATTCGCAAACCTATGCTATTGTACACGTATTAGGCGAGGATTTTCAATCATTCCTGGCAATCTTCCTCTTTTAGCTACAGGAACACCATCCACAACCTTCAAATCCATAGTCATATCTCTCGGTGCACCATGAGTGATATAGCTTCCCACACCAAAACTGTCAACTCCCGCCTCAGAAAGAACACGAATTCGATCGGGAGTAAGACCTCCGGAAGCAATAATTCGCACATGAGAAAAGCCTGCGAGATTGAGACGATATCGAACCTCTTTTACTAACTCCACAGTAACGCCGCCTCTTTCTCCAGGAGTATCGAGACGAACACCAAAGAGACGATCGCCCAGTGTTCTTGCTACTCGAAGAGATTCTTCTGCTTCATCTTTAAACGTATCTACGAGTACAATACGAGCTTCTTTTTCAGGCACTTCAGCATCGTACACCTTGGCCAACTCCACAGTATCTCCCATGATCAGCACTGCGGCATGAGGAACCGTACCGGTAGGCTCAAGATTTGCCAGTTTTGCACCCAACATGCAGCTAGCCCCTGTACAACCTCCTACAACAACGGCCGCTCTTTCCATAACTGAAGCTATGGCTGGATGAACATGTCGAGCACCAAAACATAAAACAGGTTTTCCCTCTGCAGCCTCTACACACTGTCGAGCCGCAGTTGCCCATCCACTTGAGCTCGCTAAAAATCCAAGTAAAACTGTTTCATATAATCCGAACTCAGAATAAGAACCACTAATTCTCATAACAACATCTTTGGGTGCAAAAGGGTCTCCCTCTTGCAATGCATATACAGCAACTTTTTTATCTTTCAGGACTTGCATCGCCTCAGGCAAACCAGCAAAGATTCCATGACCACGAGCAAAAAACTCCGCAACTACAGGAGTATGCAGTTTTCCAGCCCGACGAAGCACATCCCTTGTTTTCAAAAAATATACATCTGATGTAAGGCCGCTCAGAATTTCTTCGTGAGTGGCACTAAACAAACGGTCGGAACGAACCTGAACAGAGGAAAGATCCTCAAGGGAATCGAGGTTCCCGTTTTTTGTCATATCCATTCTCCTTTATTTCGACATCATAACAAGGATAAACGAAGACAGCATAAAGAGACTCGTCAAAACAACGGTAAGCTTTGTAAGAGCGCTGAGACGCTGCCACTGGCTTCCTCCAAAATCGGCCTGCGTCCCCCCGCCAAAGAAGCCGGAAAATCCACCTTCTTTTCGCTGCTGAAGAAGCACAGCTCCCATTAAAGCAATACTTAATATGATATGAACAACGCCAAGGACTACTTTCATCTTCTACACCCCCCTGTACGGTAAACCTCAGGAATCCAGACAATAGGTTATTTTACCATATTTGCCGCTGAAGGATATGTACCAATTGATAAGATGCTATTGCCCGATGAGAAATTCGAGCTTTTATTTCAGGAGGAAGTTCTGCAAAAGTCTGCGTATAACCCATTGGGATAAAAAGGGGGTCGTATCCAAACCCACCTGTTCCAGAAACTCTCCAGGTTATATTGCCCCAACACTCCCCTTCTGTAAGCCAAACCTGCCCTTCCTCAGGCAGACAGAGCGCAAAAGCCGCTACATATTTTGCCACCCGGTCATCTTTCCCCTCTAAAACCTGTAAAAGCCATTGGTTCCGTTGAGAAGATGTAGGAGCTATTCGAGCTGAGCGTATTCCAGGACTCCAATTCAACGCTCGCACCTCTAAACCGCTATCATCAGCTAAAGCCGGAAGTCCGCAACAATCAGCCCAGCTTCGCGCCTTGAGGAAAGCATTCCCCATATAGGTCTGAGCGGTTTCTTCCACATCAAGAGACGCATAACTGGGACCAAATACAAGCCTTATTTTTAAAGGAGCAAGAAGTTCGGCAACTTCATTATATTTATTTTTATTACCGCTCGCAAATATAATCGTTTTTCCCAACGCAGGCATGTCGCTCCTCCGAGGTAATAGATAGTGCTCGGGCTTGAATATCCATAATTTTATAAATTCCTTGTTCTACAATATCGAGCATGGAGTTGAGTTCCGATCTAGCAAAAGTCCCTTGCTCTCCAGTTCCCTGAATTTCCACAAGCTCTCCCTTGCTATTCATCACTACGTTACAATCTACTTCGGCAGAGCTATCCTCTTCGTAGCAAAGATCCAAACATACTGTCCCATGAATTTTCCCTGCGCTCACAGCTGCTAAAAAAGAGCGTATAGGTATGGATTCAATAATTCCGTTCCTCCATAATTTTCGCAGCGCATCAAAAAGAGCCACAAAGGATCCGGAGATAGCAGCTGTTCGGGTTCCCCCATCTGCCTGAATTACATCGCAATCAAGCCATATCATGCGTTCCCCAAGAAGAGAAAGGTCTACTGACGATCGCAGGGCCCTCCCTATAAGCCTTTGTATTTCACAACTACGCCCATTAACACCGCCACGAGTCGTGCTTCGGAACGTTCTCTGTGCTGTAGCTCGAGGCAACATGGCATATTCAGCACTAACCCACCCCTGCCCCGTTCCCCGTAAAAAAGAAGGAACTTTTTCTTCTACTGAAGCGGTGCATATAACTTTCGTTTCGCCGAAGCAGGCAAGGACTGAACCTTCAGCATATCGAGTATAGTTTCTTAGAAAGCTTATGGAGCGCAACTCACCAATTCGACGGCCATCTCTCCGTAATTCCCGTTCTTCCATACTACATTTGCACCTCGAATATTTTAAGATTTCAATTCCCAAGGAACGGAAAGATTTACAGATGCCCCACTCTGGGGAACTTTCCCCTCCACAAGAAAACGCACTTTAGTAACGGGTGAAAAATTTTCTTTCACCGTTCTCACAATACCAGTAATAAAAAGAGTACTCGTCTCCTGCCCCAACGTATTCAAAGCGGAAAGGAAAGCAGAATTCATGTCAAGATATGCCGTATCTCCGTTACGGAAAACGTGTAAGACGGTCCCCCCACGGAAAGGTTCTCCACACTCCTCCATAATCTTTTGGGTTACATGCTGAATATCCTCTTCCATAAGACTAGAAACAACCACTATTTTTTTCTGCACTATCTCCCCGCTCATCGGAACATATATAGGGAAAGAAACCTTACGCCCAGAAACTCCTTCAGAAATGAGGGCCTGAGAAATCTCTTCCCTGTTTTGCACTACATCAGCTTGGGTTATGACTTTTTTCTTATTCAGAAACTTGACAGCAAAAGACGTCCCCCAATATCCTATCCCAAAAAACAAGAGAATAAGAGCACTCCAAGCGATAAAACGATAGACAATAGGCGCTTTTTTCGGCGCATCATCATCTGCAAAACGCCGCCCCCGCCGAGAACGAGCTTTTGGTTGAGAGAAGCCACTATCCACATCTACGTTACGGCGTATCATTAAATCATCTTCAAAATCATCTTCGAATTGTTCTCGTTTTCGAACCATTTCTCTAGCGCATTAAGCGCCGCACCTCCTTTCTCAACCTCTATCTTCCTTTTAAGTACGCTGCTACTCCTCTCGCTATGGCATCGGCAAACTGTTGTTGGAAGGAAGAAGAAGCAAGCCTTTTGGCTTCGCTTTTTTCTGTTAGAAACCCCGTCTCAATAAGCACGGCTGGCATGGAAGCCCCCCGAAGGACAAAGAAAGGCGCCTGAGCAACCCGACGCATATTGAGGCCCTGTTTTTTCCCGGCATTAAATAAATACTCAGCCACATCCGTGCTTTCGCTTATCTTCGCATTCTGTTGCATGTTCCCTAGAATATTTAATAGCATTTTCGTCTTCTGGTCTACCTGGGCCGCACTTTCAGAACCATTCTCTCCTGTTAATTCCCTATTTTCGATAAGAGCCAGTTCCATGGCATCTTTATCTGTTGGCAAGGCCATAATATAAATCTCCGTACCAGAAGCATGACGTCCCTTGGGAAGAGCGTTTGCGTGGACGCTAATAAACATATCAGCTTGCCACTGATTAGCAAGGTCTGTACGTTCCCGTAACTTAAGGTATACGTCATTTTCTCTCGTGAGACGGACATTAAATCCTAGTTTTTTTATACGCTCTGCTAGGCACAAAGCAAATTGAAGGTTAAGATCCTTTTCTCGCAATCCATTCGCCATGGCGCCCGGGTCTTTCCCCCCATGCCCTGGATCAATTACAACCAATTTTTTTCCCAAACTTCCTGCCTTTTCACCCGTTATTGGGGGAAGAGGCCGTTGTTCTGCTATGACCTTCTGAGGTTTATCCTGTGCCTGAGGTCTTTCGTTTACAGGGGAACTCGCTTTCTTACTACTTCGATAAAAATCGACAACAAGACGGGGTGGCGCTGAAAGAGCAAAAGTTTTTTGGCTACCCCCCATTTGGGATCCAAGAGAAATTTTACAACTATCTTTCGCCGTCTCTACATTTACAGTTATTTCTTTTGGAAACGGAGACACTAACTGAGCAGTAGCAACCTCCGAAGTAGTGAAAGAGACGAAAACCGTATTGCCTTTCTCTAAAATTTCTGGAGGCACAGTTCCTTCATAATCAAAAACAACCCTCGTTTTTTCATCATATTGCCCCCATCGAACAGCCTGTAAGACACAGGGGGCCGACGGGGAGAGATCAATCATAGGAGGGGAAGGAACCTCCTCAACTTGAGTTTGAGCCCCCCTCTGAAGCTGTTGAGAGGTAATTGAAGCTGATGTTGAACTAGAGCTCATATCTGCGTTTCCTCTCTCTCCCTGCCGAGAGGAAGGGCATCCATCCAGGCTTGAACCACACCATGAAAGTTGAGATGAAGACCCACTATTTTGAAGGAGCCCCTGAAGAATATTCAGTGCCGATTGAGATTCTACCCACCACTGGTTATTGTCAAGGATGGCTGGCGCTGCCATAGGCATAAGTTGTACATCTAACCATACTGCCGCTGCTTTATGAACAATTTGGAGTTTAGATCTTCCTTGAGAAACAATAAGAGTGTCGTCCTTGTGGGTCATAGAAAGATTTAAAAGACGCCCCATAGTTCCTATGGACACCATAGTCAGCCTTCCTTGCGTACGAGTTGGAACTTCTCCGACTGTCTTCCCCTCTACTGCAAGCACCCAAGGCCGCTCCTCTGCAAACAAATTCTCGCAAGAGAATAGGGCTACACATACACTCACACATAAAAAAAGGAGAAGAAAAAGTAAATTAAAGTCCTGCCGCCGTAACATCTTCTACCACCACTGTACACCCTCCCGTATCTCCCCAGAATAAAAGATCATTGCCTATGCATACAATTTTTTTAAGAAAATCTAAAAGGTTCCCGGCAATAGTCATACCAGATACAGGAAAAGAGAGTTCCCCATTATGCAAGGCAACCCCTTTTATTCCTAAAGAAAAATCCCCGCTCACCGGATTAACTGTATGAAGCCCTAATAAGTCCATAATATAAATCCCGTTTCTGACAGAGCAAAAAATATCTTCCTGTGACAACGTCCCTGGCTCAATATAAATATTTGAAACGTCCACGTCTGGAACAGAAGAAAAGCTTCGAGCTCCATTACCAGTAGAGGGGACTCCATCTTTAAGGCCGTATTTAAGATTATATAAGAAGTTTTTTATAACCCCTTTTTCCATTAGAACCGTACGTTGACAGGGAACTCCCTCTCCATCGAAAGGAGCGGTCCCCAATTTTTTAGGCATAAGGCCATCATCAATAATAGTAAGAAGAGAACTTGCTTCTTGTTTCTCTAATTTCCCTTTATAAAGAGACATATTTTTATGAACATTTGAAGCAAGAAAAAGCTCTCCGATAACTGAGAGGAAAGAAGCAGAAACTTCCGGTGAAAGGATAAGGGTATACTTTCCCGTTTTTAAAGGCTTCCCTCCTAAAATATACGCTGTCTGTGTTACTGCCTCTTCTACAATACGACTGAGAGGAAGATCGCTAAGGAAACGGCAGCTTTCTCCATATCCTCCCATTTCCAAATTAACGCCATCGCTCATAACAAGACTCAATCCTGCAGAAACGCTGGTTCCGTTATACCAGCCTCGTATTCCTGTAGAGGACATGTAAAAACTTTTACCTATGCTGTCATACCAAGAGGCGCTTCGTATCGACAAAATCCGCTTGTCTTTTGAACTCGCTTCCTGGGACATATAAAGACAGGACTCCTGTCGTTGTTCTGGGGTGATAGAAGAAACAGCCTCATCTTCCAGCTTCAGATCGTCCCTGTAAGAGGGTTTTTGTTCGTAAAGAGTAACCCATGGATCTGGTTCGGAACTACAACAGTTAGCCCAGCTCCACGATACCAAGTTCTCAAAAGATGCGGGGTCAAGGACATTCATATGCGCAACACCTTGTCGACCGTCCGCATCTATGACTCGCAATCCTATCCCCATAAAAAAGCCCGTTCTGTTTTGTTCCGTTTTACCATCTCGCAAAGATAAAGAGCTACTTTTTCCTGAATAAAAAAGGATATCCGCTCCTTTCGCGCCTCTATTCAGAGACTTTTCTATCAGAGAAAAAGCACTATTTTCCACATAGTTAGCGTTGGGAAATTCCATTATATTTTTCGCACCTCTTCAACAATAATTTCAGCACCGCGCAGAGCTTGCTCCTGAGAAACATCGAGGTGAGTAACAAGTCGCAGCCGACGAGCCCCCATAGCAGTAAAGTAAACTCCACGTTCAGCACAACTCTGAATAAGACTATGAGCATCTGGACCTTGCTCTGGCAACGAGAAAAAGACCATATTAGTTTGTCTTCCTTTACGCTCTACATTAAGCCCAGCTTCTTCTAGAACTGACGCTATAAGCTGTGCATGTTTATGATCATCAGCTAATCGCTCTATGTTATGCTCAAGAGCATACAGTCCAGCCGCTGCAATAATTCCAGCTTGGCGCATGCCTCCTCCTAGCTTCTTCCGCCAATGTCGTGCTTCGTCAATGAAAACCTTTGAAGCACATATCATACTACCTATAGGGGCTCCGAGCCCTTTAGAGAGACAAATTTGAACCGAATCTACCAAAGAACTAAAAGCCTTTATATCTACTCCCCAAGCCAACGCTGCATTAAAAAGTCGGGCCCCATCCAGATGTATAGGCAAATGAATCTCACGAGCCTGTTTCACAACATTCTCAAAACTTTCTACAGGAACAGCCACTCCCCCGCACTTATTATGAGTATTTTCAAGACATAGCAACTTTGCAGGCGAATGGTGTACATTTCTAGGGGGACAAAGAGATGTAATTTCCTGCGGAGACAGAATTCCAGAACTATCATCTGCTAAGAGTGGGAAAAGCCCGCCTAAGGCAGACATTCCACCCCCTTCATAATTATATATGTGAGAGAGAGCCCCGAGTATGACTCCGTCGCCTCGTCCGCAATGAGTTAAGAGCGAGGTGAGATTTCCCATAGTTCCAGAAGCCACAAACAGAGCTTCTTCTTTTCCTGTTATTTCTGCTGTTTTTTCCTCTAAGCGACGCACTGTCGGATCTTCTCCATATACGTCATCACCGACTTCAGCTTCATACATAGCACGGCGCATCTCTTCGCTAGGTTTTGTCACGGTATCGCTCTTGAAATCGATAGGGAACAACATCAGATTCTCCTCCTTACAAAATCTAGTTCTCTTTTCTATTTATCATCTACAATATCATTATATAAATAGGGAGAAAGACGTTAGAGTGATATTCCAAGTCGCGCCCAGGGCAAAAACCCCTCGTTCACAGGAATTCCCATAGAAATACTGGGACGATTCGCACCATGATAGTCGGTCCCTGCCGTGGGGAAAAGCCCCATCTCATCCGCTATCCGAAGAAACTGGAAAATCTGCCCTGAGGAGTGATGGGGGGTAATGCATTCCAATCCCCAAAGCCCTTTTTCTTTTAAACGCCTGAGAATATCTACAAGCTCTCCATTATCATCTGTAGTTTGGGTAGGATGAGCTAAAACTGCTACCCCTCCAGCCTCTTGAATGATCTCAATACACAGGCTGGGAGAAAGTCTATACCGCGGCACATATGCGGGAGCGCCACGCCCCAAATAGCGTTCAAAAGCTGTCGACATACTCTGAACATATCCTTTTTTTATTAACACACGAGCAACATGAGGGCGAGCAACAACTTCTCCTTTCGCCTCTGCCTCCACCTCTTCAATAGATATTGACACTCCTAAATCTGTCAATTTACGACAAATTTTACTGTTTCGCTCGTTTCGTCCCTCCCGAAGCTCCTTCATATGTTTCTGAAATACTGCAGATTGAGGCTCAAAACGATATCCAAGAATATGCATTACTCCATTGAAATCAGCTGATAGCTCCACTCCTGAAATACCCCTTACGCCTCTCTGGCGACAAGCATCTAAGAAGGTCTCAACACCTTCCGTAGTATCATGGTCTGTAAGGCTGGCAACAGAAATGCCCCTACCCTTCGCTTTCGATACCAGCTCTTTCGGAGAAAGTGTTCCATCAGAAGAGGTGCTATGGAGGTGCAAGTCTATGAGGATCATTTCAATCTTATCCTGCTACTTCCTCTGTCTCTTCTGCTATCACTTCATCTAAATCAAAAAGAGTCACCAAATCTAATAGGACCACCAATCGTCCACCATTCTGTTTCACGACTCCAAGAAGATACTTTCGTTCCATACTCGTATTGAGCTGCGATCCCTGTTCAATTTGAGAATCATATACAGTACAAACCTCTCGAACGGAATCCACCAATAAGCCAAACTGTATGTCTCCCCAAGAAACAACAACTATTCTTGAATCCTCTGTGAGCTCCTTGGATGTTAGCCCCATCTTTAACTCCATATCGAAGACGGGAACTATAGTACCTCTCAAATTAATAACGCCACGAATATACGCTGGGGCGTTGGGAACTCTCGTAATAACTGGCGGGACCCTGACTATCTCCTTCACTTCATTAACGCCAAGAGCAAATTCTTCTCCGTCAAGAGAAAAAACCAGGATAATATGTTCCTCTCCAGTCTCTTCTATTTCTTCTGCGGTAACATTTCGCTTCTCAGCCACTTCCATGTTTGGACTCCTCCTTAACCTACCATTCTTCTCTATGTAAAAGCTGACCTTCAAGAGTAACTATACGTATTTCATTTTCCTCTATTATAGCCACACTTGCCGGATCTCGCCCTCTAGGTAATGCAGCACTTCCAGGATTCAAGAAAAAGGTATGGCCTTCCCGGACTAAAGAACCTATGTGAGTATGGCCTGTCACTACAAGATCAGCATTGGCTAGAAGCGCTAGCTTTCGGACTTGGGAGAAGTTGTTCCCGTGGCTTACAAGAATCATTCTCCCTTGCCACCATACTGTTACATACGGGGAGAGTATAGGCCAACGAAGCTCCTCCTGATCTCTTGGGAAATCACTATTCCCCTTCGCTATGAGGACAGGTACTAACGAGGTATTTATATATTGAGCCAAACCTGTATTCAAATTGCTTTTTAAAACATCTCCTGCATGGAGGATGGCATCAATGTTCCCCCATATATTCAATGCTTTTTCCCAGGCATCTGCATGTCCGTGGGTATCAGCTATCACTCCAAGACGTGAAAACACTGTTACCTCACCTCCCCATAGAATCAACTACCGCGAGAACATCTCTTAATAACGCAAAGGCTGCCGGACGGCTTCCTGCTCCTGCCCCCTCTATACATATTTCTCCCATGGTATCCGTACAAAAAAGAGCCCCATTTGTTACTCCATAGAGGGTGACCAATGGGTGATTCGCAGGCAAAGGAGTGGGTGCCACCTCTATATGGCAAGCTCCCCCTTGCTTATCTATCTTCGATAAAAGCCTAACGACGCCCCCACGAGTACGTGTCTTACTTAACATTTCCGGGGTAACATCTCGAATGCCCTTGACTGAAACCATTTCTCTTGTAAAACGAGGAGCGCCCATAATAGCTTGAGCTACGATCATCGCCTTATACGCTGAATCCCAACCATCTATATCAATGCTGGGATCTGGTTCTGCATAACCTCGCCGTTGGGCATCAAGAAGAGCATCATCAAGGGTAGACCCCTGCCGCATTAACTCTAATACGTAGTTACACGTTCCGTTCAGAACCCCTTCAAAAGAAAGGACTTGGCTTGCAGGGAGGCCATGACGCACAAGAGAGAAGAGAGGTGTGCCACACATAACAGTACCTTCAAAGAGGAAAAAACATCCTTTCTCTCGGGCAAGAGAGGAAAGCTGATGATACCAAAGAGCTACGGGGGACTTATTGCATGTCACTACCGATTTTCCTCTTAAAAGAGCTTTCTCCATATATGTTCTCGCTGGTTCCCCTGTTTCAAGACTTGAAAAAGTAGTATCTACGAGAACATCATACACTCCGTTAACAATAAGATCATCTAATGGAAGGGGATGAGGAACAACTCCTCCATCTATTCGGCCTGTCATTTCCTCTACCTTCAAAATAGAAGAAATATCAAGCCCTTCTGGAGAATAAACATTCCCTCTTCTTCGAGTAGCAATACTATTGATCTGAATGGAGCAGTCAAATTCCGAGGCTAAGACGTATCGTTTTCTTTCGAGCAAAGTACAAAATTCCCTGCCGACATTTCCAAAACCAAGAAGGAGTATGGTTAGCTTCATGTATATTCCTCCGGAGCCTCTGAAATCATTATACTTTTAAGAGCAATGTTGTTTCATTTTATCACTTTCTAAACAATTACGTCTTCGGGGTGTTCGTCTAAATAGCCGTCTTGTTGTATTATTGTTAAATAGAAACTTGTATGATTTTTTATTTATTGGTGAGGTGAATAAAGTTGGATCAATCTCTCTCGCAAGAACTTGTTTTGAAAGAACTAAAAAATCTCATTGATTCCTCTTCCCTTGTTACCGCTAGGCTCATAGAATCTGTATCCATGAACTCCCAGCTTGCTTCTTCAATTACTCCAGAAATGCAACATATGTTTCATCAGTGGATGGATTTGATCACTAAAGATATTCTCAGATCTTTCGACGATTATGGAACTATAAACATCCGCAAAGTTGCATCTGAAATGGGGATATCGGAATCTACAGTCTTATCACTTGTGCTCTATCTGCATAGGCAGGGAACCTTGTCTATAGAAAATATAACTGCTTGTAAAAGCGATGGTGAAAACAGAGAAATATGCCACTGCCTCCGATAAAATAAAAAATGAGGTGATACTATGGCAACTGATATAGAACTGCTCTCAGAAAGAGCACGACGAAAAGCTGCTTTAGCAGAAGCTGGGTTAGGAAAGTCTGCCTCTTTCGAAAGTCTTTTCAAAAGCATGGGATTTACATGTTTTTCTGAAAATTTATACCTCGAGCAGATGAGGACATGGATCCATCTATGCATTCAAAATCATATTACAAAGCTTTTTGTTCCCATGATTCTTCTTCCTGTTATTTCAAAATTCCTAAACAGCGACCATATTAACATTAATCTAGGAACTATTATCGATTATCCTTTCCCCAATCTTCCCTCTGATCTCAAAATTTCAGCTATAAAATGGGCTCGAACACAAGGAGCGAAAACCATTATCGTCACAATGCAAAGCGGCGTAATTCGAGATCCTAACATCAGAAACAATTTCCGCGAAGCCTTATCCACGTACAAAAAAAATGTGCCGTCCCGTTTTCCTCTTTATATCGCTTTCAATTCTTCCTTATTGTCAGAAGAAGAAATTATTACTCTTGCCCGTCATGCTGAAATGGGCGGTGCCTCTGGTATATACAGTATTGCTCAACGAAAAAATCCAACAATCCTACGGAATATAGCTCTCCTTCGCTCCGCCACTCCGGATAACATACATATTGGGATCATAGGAAACATTCGCTCTTGGCAGGAAACAGAGACATTAGGAACGGTTGGAGCCGAGAGGATTATTTCTTCCTGCCCTCCCCATGAATTCCGATATCCATTTTTCCCCAACTATTAATTCTAGGGAAGAAAGAAGAGGAGACATGAAAGAAAACACATCTTCCCGTTCGTGGAAGAAAATATTGGTACCGCAATTTCTTTCCATTCTCATTATTCTTTTACTCTACAGCACGAGAAACTCTTTTAGATATGGCACTATAATTCCCTTATGGGGCTTTCTTCTCTTAAGCTACGTGGCAGGAGATATATCTTATATTATCTTAACAAATAGACAAGAAAACAGCAGCGCTATGTGGGGACATCAATTCCTTATACAGGGAATCCTTATTATAGGGTGTAGCATTGTGTTAGGGCATCATCCTATTATTTCATGGAGTGGCGTTACAGTAGCTCTTGTAGGTTTTATTTTATTATCATATAACTATTGCCTTGCTCTTTCCACGTTTTCTCCTCAACAACAGTCATTCTCTTCAAGCAACCTACAAGAAAATGAAACGCGAGAAGAAGCTGTTTTTTCTACAAAAATGTTCTTTCACTCCTTCCCGCTACCAATCCTCGTGGAAGAAAATGGAGAAATACATGGCAACGTTGCTGCACAAAACATACTGCCTCCCCTTGACACTTTGCCTTGCCCTTTCGAAAAATTTATAAAGACTCGGTCGCCTATACCTACCATCCTCCCCCTTCCTTCTGGCAAATGGACTGTGAGCAGCAGTGAAAGCCAGGGAATAAAAGGATATATTCTGTCTCCTTTAAAAGAGAATAAAATTGACGTTAAAATGCTGAAAATTATGGACAGGCGAACAGGTCTCTTTTCTAGAGAATACGCTGATCTAAGGAGTCAACAAGAACTCGCCAGATCCTATCGTTACCGCCGTTGGCTTTCTTTTATTTTGCTAAAATTCGCTATAAACGATCCAGGGAAACTCATCAATGAAAAAATGGAGCAAGAGCTATTCGTAAAATTCTGTTCCAAACTCCAACAGAACGTACGGTCTACTGACCTTGTGTTTCAGTTTGAGGAGGACAAAATACTCATCCTTATGCCAGAAACCCCACGAGATGGGATAAAAAGTCTTGCCAGCCGAATACTTGATACAGGGAGTACTCTTTTTGAGAATATAGAGGAAACCCCTTTGCCTCAATGTTGCAAAGCAAAACTGCGCATTGGAAGCGTGTTCGTAAGTGGCAACAAAAAGGTAGAATATGCTGACATT
>NZ_DHFC01000020.1:0-211 GCF_002400205.1 Aminobacterium sp. UBA4834
TTCCTATAAGGGATGGAAACATGAATATGGGCCACCTGTGGTGCGTATGGCACTTACTTTTTATACTTCCTATAAGGGATGGAAACTGACAATAAGTGCAAAAGAGTTGTTATCCCAACTTCCTTTTTATACTTCCTATAAGGGATGGAAACAAAAAGAACGTTAAAAATGAGATCCTGAAACATACCGCTTTTTATACTTCCTATAAGGG
>NZ_DHFC01000020.1:395-934 GCF_002400205.1 Aminobacterium sp. UBA4834
TTCCTATAAGGGATGGAAACCCTATTTCAGCGATAAAATCATTGGCGCTTCCGCCTCTTTTTATACTTCCTATAAGGGATGGAAACTATAATAGCTCTAGTATTCGCAGTTGAGAATAGGCAACTTTTTATACTTCCTATAAGGGATGGAAACTGAGTAGCATTGACATGGACGAATGGGCAAAACTCAGCTTTTTATACTTCCTATAAGGGATGGAAACAAATGGATCTCAGCGAGCATATCCGATCTGGCGATCTTTTTATACTTCCTATAAGGGATGGAAACATGGAAGGAGGCCGTTAAATGAACGATCTTGTAGATCTTTTTATACTTCCTATAAGGGATGGAAACCTGGGGTATTCCTGAAGAAGATGTAGAAGAATTTGCTTTTTATACTTCCTATAAGGGATGGAAACTCCATTCTACTTTTCGATACACCGCAGCTCAACAGTACTTTTTATACTTCCTATAAGGGATGGAAACGCAAGAGCCATAGGAGCAAGTGATTCGCAAGTTTGCCTTTTTATACTTCCTATAAG
>NZ_DHFC01000020.1:1062-50547 GCF_002400205.1 Aminobacterium sp. UBA4834
TTCCTATAAGGGATGGAAACTTATACAAGCATATGCGTGTATAATAATAGTAGAACTTTTTATACTTCCTATAAGGGATGGAAACCATAAAGAAGCATCTTTGTTGTTATCTTAACAGGATCCTTTTTATACTTCCTATAAGGGATGGAAACTTCGGAGGCTGTCACTTTTATTAGGCCGTGGCATCATCTTTTTATACTTCCTATAAGGGATGGAAACAATGCCGCTTGAATCTTTTTTCGAAGATGCTTTTCCTTTTTATACTTCCTATAAGGGATGGAAACTCGTAAGAAACTGTCAGTGTTGCCGAAGCCTCTATCCTTTTTATACTTCCTATAAGGGATGGAAACTCTGTTATGGCTGCGTAGTGTTCAGAAATGGCCGGTCTTTTTATACTTCCTATAAGGGATGGAAACATCTTCCCGAAAGTGCGTAAGTTCATCGAAGCCGAGGCTTTTTATACTTCCTATAAGGGATGGAAACGGCTCTTCGAGTTCCTTGGGGTCCTGAGAATCTTCGGCTTTTTATACTTCCTATAAGGGATGGAAACTTCAGCCGATGAACCCTAAGGTAGAGATGCATGGCGACTTTTTATACTTCCTATAAGGGATGGAAACCCCACTACTCGGTTCTCGTGTGCATTGAAGTCTATACTTTTTATACTTCCTATAAGGGATGGAAACTCTACACTCCCGCTTGGATGGTATTTTTTTGAGCCATCCTTTTTATACTTCCTATAAGGGATGGAAACTTTGCAAGAATAGTATAACATCTTTTGCAACACATGCTTTTTATACTTCCTATAAGGGATGGAAACTAGGATCACGAATCGCCACTGGAACCCCCATAGCCTCTTTTTATACTTCCTATAAGGGATGGAAACCAGGTACAGACAGGATAGAACCGTGCATCACAATAACTTTTTATACTTCCTATAAGGGATGGAAACATATTCTAAAACGCTATATTACCTATAAAAATTAATCTTTTTATACTTCCTATAAGGGATGGAAACTCCAACCGTGGGGCGGCACTTTTCTTGTACATGTTTCTTTTTATACTTCCTATAAGGGATGGAAACTCGTTCGCAACTTTCCTGAGTACGTAGCTCAAAATACTTTTTATACTTCCTATAAGGGATGGAAACAAGCTCGATGCGGCGGGGAAACTCCCAGGTGACATTCTTTTTATACTTCCTATAAGGGATGGAAACATGCCTTGCAATTCCCACTCACCCCTCCTACCTGAGACTTTTTATGCTTCCCATAAGGGATGGAAACACAAATAACACCGGAAAATGGCATGGGTAGCGGGGTCTTTTTATGCTTCCCATAAGGGATGGAAACACGATTCCCCTTTTGCCGCATCGCCGAGAAGTGCCTCTTTTTATGCTTCCTATAAGGGATGGAAACCAATTGTATAGCTATGGATGGTAGTTGCAATGGCTTGCTTTCCCTGTTGAAACATTAAAACAGACCCCTAGGGTGCTGGCTGCCCCTCTCTTGATTTTCGATTCGGCGACGGTCTCCGGTAGCCTAGTTGCTATGGTGGAGTTAAAAGACCCCGATGGGGCAACTCTTGTGGTGCCCTTGCGACTTAATAAGAGGCAGGAAGGGTGGTATGTAGTTAACGAGATTTCTAGTGTTTACGGAAGAAAGCAGCATGGCACTCAGAAGCCGAACAATCAGTGGTTTATTAATCAAGCAGAAGAAGGTCGGTTACGTTACATAGACACAAAAAAAGCTCCGCGTGGTCAGACCTGTCGGGACAGGATTTACTTCTAGGCAAATCCCATCCGCATGGCCGAGCAAGCGAAGCCTTGTTAAACCAAAATATACCAACAGAAGCTGACCTTGTCAAACTAAAATAACAATTCTCATTCTTTTATCAAGGTAAAGCTCATGGCTCTACGTCTTTTAGCTCCAGAGATACTGTAATCAGACTGTTCCAGACAGCGAATAGGCCCTCTCCCCTATTTGCATGGCGAGTAGCCGCAGCTAAAACAGTAGGCGCATCCGGAAATCATTTCCATGGGGCTGCCACACTCAGGGCAGCGTAAATCATGTTTTTCCTCCACGTGCCCCTCTTTTTCAATAAGCTTCTCAAGCAACATGGCTATAGCGTCAGGAATAGATCTGGCAATGTGGGTATCATCGTAATCAAATACCCAGTATTCCTTCCCCGATAGCCCTTTCAATGTAGCAATAAAGTCTTCCAGCTTGCCCCCGCTGCGCAAACCGATGGATATGGCACGAGAGAGAGCTTCTGTCATAGCATTGAGCTCCGATCCACTTTTACCTATAGTGGCAAAAACCTCAAAAGGCTCGCAACCATCAAAATTGAGGGTAACGTACATGCTTCCCCATGGTGTTTTCTGCTTTATAGTTTTGCCAAAAACAATAAGACCCGGCCGCTTCTTTACTTTACTGGTATGAGGTTTTTCCTCTGCCTTTCTCTCTATCTCTTCTTTTTTCTTCACTTCGATAGGTTGGGCAGAACGGGATCCATCTCTATAAATAGTAATCCCCTTGGCACCCATTTTATAGCACATGGCGTACACACGTTTTACATCATCCACGGTGGCAGAGTTGAGAAGGTTCACAGTTTTACTAATTCCACTATCGATGTACCGAGCAAAAATACCTGTTACCGCTACATGCTCATCAGTAGAAATATCGTAGGCTGTAACATAAATAGGGTTAGAAAGAGCTCCTGTTTGTTGCAGTTCTTCCTGTTGTTCTTCATCTAGCAGTTTATGGCAGAATTGCCGAAGTTCATGGCCAGATCCATCAGTCTTCATTATGCGTCGTGTCCATGACCATGCAAAGTTAGGTTCGATTCCCGAACTTGTATCTACAAGCATGGAAATAGAACCGGTAGGAGCAATACTTAAACGACGACTATTTCGAATATTGCCTGAAGCCAGGGCTTTTAAAAGGTTTTTCACCTTCTGGATCCGCTCTTTTTCATTCCCCATAGAGTCATGGGTCAACACGCTTTCCAGAGCATTGACCAGTGTGTAAGGGATGGTTTCCGTTGCTCGCATGGTGGCTATCAGGGCGTAAAGATCTTCCTCGCCAACACGGGCGAACCATTCCTCTGAGAAAAGATCTTCTCCTTCCGTTTCCTCCTTAAAAAGTTTAAAAAGTTTTTCTACTAAATGGCTTTCATCAAAGGGAGTTTTGTTGGCTGACGATACGAGTTCTTCAGTAGCGCATAATGCAGCGGCAGCTAAACTTTCTCCCAGAGATGTGCAGTACAAGTTAAAACTCTCGCTTCCATAACGCATACCCAGCATAATAGCAGCATCGGCAAGTCCCATAATACCAAGACCCACTGGGCGGATCTTTTTCGTCCGCTCCTCTATTCGTTTCAATGGGTAGGAACAGGCGTCGATCACAAGATCAAGATAATACATAGACCGATATACCTGATCCACAAATGCTTCCATATCAAAGAAGGACAAGTCTCCCTTTGCTGTTACAAAAGATTCCACATTGATAGAGCCTAAGTTGCAGCTTGTGTAATTAGGCAAAGGCTGCTCACCGCAAGGGTTTGTCGATTCGATACGCCATTCTTTATCAAGTTTTAGAAGATTATCAACATTGGCCCGGTCAATAAAGAAAACACCAGGATCTCCCCTTCTCCAAGCGCTTTCACAGAGCTTATCCCACAATTCTCTGGCTGGCAGCGTACGGACTACGCTCCCATTAATACGCGAAAGGAGGGGAAAATCTCCATCGTCATGTACAGCTTGAATAAGGCGATCAGAGACACAAACAGAAATATTAAAGTAAGAGAGCTTCCCTTCCTCAACCTTGGCATCAATAAAATCCATAATATCAGGGTGATTATCGTAGAGCATCCCCATAAGGGCAGCTCTTCGCCGTCCTCCCTGCACAACCACCGATCCCATAGTGTTCCATGTCTCCATAAAGGAGATGGGACCACTGGCTTGTCCTCCCGTTCCGCCATTTATATCGGCGCCTCTTTCTCTGAGGTTGCCAAAGTTTCCCCCTACTCCACCCCCGAATTTGCTTATGATGCTGGCGTCTTTCACAGAGTCGAAGATCCCTTCTATGCTGTCTGGGATGTTGATGACAAAGCAGGCGAAAAGCTGTTGATTTTTCGTTTTCGCCTCTAAGAGAGTCGCATAGTCTTCGAATGTCATTTCCGTTGGAGATTTGTAAATCCGTTCTGCCAATTCCGGCACAATAGTCATTCCTGCGCCAGCACTGAAAAGACACGGCGAGTTAAAAAGAAAACGCCTGTTGAGAATATCGTTGAAGATGTTCATTTCAAGAATTTGGAGCCACGGAAGACTCTGAGGATCGTCTTTCTCAAGGTAAAGGATTTCGGCACTGGCTATGATACGTGATATGCGCCGAGCAAATTCCTCGAAAGATCGTTCTTGACGGATCCCTTCCTCTTCTTCATCGTATCGCTGAATAAAATACCTTTGGGAAAGAAGCCACATGGCATTTTCAGACAGTCGAAGTTCGGCGGGATGTTCCAAAACATCCAGGTCGATATGGTGGTTGAAGCGTTCGCGGAACAGTTTGATCATCTCTCTCGACCTCTTTTCGTTGAAATACCCTATATATAGGGCCATTACTATAATATGACGCTAACTTGAAAGATACCACTGTATTTTATTAGGCCTTTCTGTCTCTTTTTTATGGGCGGTAAAACCTATATAAAAAAGAATATACTCTTTAGGGTAAAATGATATTATAGATGAAATTGTTGAAGATAATACTGCTATATATTCCACGGAGGTGTTAAGTAGTGGGCACATACAACTTCGATGCAATTATTGATCGACACCATACGTCCTGTGAAAAATGGGATTTTATGACGAAGAAATTTGGCCGTGACGATCTTCTGGCCATGTGGGTTGCAGATATGGATTTTACAGCTCCTCCTGAGGTTGCGGAGGTGTTAAAAAATCGAGTTGATCATGGAATTTTTGGCTATACAGGGAAAAGTGACAATTATTTTCAATCCATTGTAGAGTGGGTTGAGAAACGACACAAGTGGGGAATAGAAGCGGAATGGATCCGCCATTCCCCGGGGGTTGTTCCTGCCCTTTCCATGGCTGTTCTTGCCTTTACGAAGCCGGGAGATGGAATTGTCGTGCAACCGCCAGTGTATCCCCCTTTCTTTAGCGCTGCTAGCGGGCGTGGACGCCATATTATAGAGAATCCGTTAGTAGAGCGACATGGCCGTTTCGAAATGGATTTTGAAGATCTCGAGAAAAAAATAGATTCTTCCGTGAAAATGATTTTCCTTTGCAGCCCTCACAACCCTGTAGGAAGGGTTTGGACCAAAGAGGAGCTCACGAAGCTTGGAGAAATTTGCCTTCGCCACAATTTGATTGTGGTTTCTGACGAGATCCACTCAGATATTATTTACAAGGGCTTTCACCATATTCCCATGGCGTCTCTTTCCCCGGAGATCGCTTCCAGAACTATTACTTGTATAGCTCCGAGCAAGACTTTCAATATTGCGGGGCTTTCTACATCGGCAGTAATTATTCCAGATCCTCAAATTCGGGACGCCTATACTTCTGTTTTAAACTTCCTTCACATTGATGGAGGGAACCTTTTTGGAACCTTTGCCCTAGAAGCTGCTTATAGGAAAGGGGAGCCGTGGCTTCATGCTTTACTAGAGTATTTGGAAGGAAACGTGAATTTTATTGAAAAATATCTAACTGAAAATCTTCCCGACATTAAACTTGTACGACCGGAAGGAACATATGTTCCTTTCCTTGACTGCAGAGGACTTGGCCTTTCTGGCGAAGATCTTTTCAATCTTATAATTAACAAAGCGCGAGTGGCCATGAACAATGGAGCTTGGTTTGGCACGGGAGGGGAAGGCTTCATGAGAATGAATATCGCAACACCCCGGGCCTTGATCAAAGAAGGCCTTGACAGAATATCCCGAGCTGTTGCCTGTATTGAAAAATAGTTTATGCGCGTAAAAGAGCGGGGCCATTCTTTCCAGAACAGCCCCGTTCTTTGTTTCTAACTACGTTTTTATTTCGTTCTTTCCTTCAGTGGTTTCCCTAAGTTTTTTCGAATATAAGGGCAGTAAAGAGCCGCTACAGGATTATGCCCAAGCTTCCGGTCTTTTACCACTAAGGTCGTCGCAGGAGCTACAGAATGGCGATAAAAAACAGCGTCATGGCCTACACAAAGGCCTAAAACAATATTAAGTTCGCTTCCCGATTCGTTTAAAACCCTGGCTTGCTCTGCAGGATTGCAGGAGATCGTGCCCACCCACGGCTTCAGCTTCGCACCTACACTCTCTTTAGGAAGAGAGCCAACTTTACAGCAAACGGAACAAAGCTCAAACTCCTTTTCAATAATTGAGGCAAGGAGAGTTGCCTCTTCAGAAAATCCAACGCAAAAGGCGAGGCCAAGTTTTTTAAATCTCATGCGTCTGGCAAACTCCAATGTTTCATCAACTCGACAGGCCTCTCCATAAAAGAGGGCTTCTATTTCAGAAGACACCGCAACGAGACGACGATCAAGATCGTTTTCATACAGGGGCAGACTCTCCTTGGTTTCGCAAGGGTTCCCTTTCTGACAAGGGTGAGCAAGGCACTTATGACACTGCATTTTTAGCTGAAACCTCCTCTTTATAGCGGTTTAAAATGAAATTAATAATGATACGATCCACGTTTTTCATGCCCTCCACATTAATAGCAGCAGCATTTTCCACGGTTTTTTCAATGGTTTCATCTACAACTCCTTGAGGACCATCTAGTTCATGCCCCTCTAATACCATCATTGCAGCACAATAGGCTTCATACGCCCCTGTCCCAACTTTGAGAGCACACGTGTCTTTGGCTCCATCGCAAATCATGCCAACAAGGTTGCTTACGAGAATCGCCATGGCTTTTTCTGCCTTGCATATATCTTGAGACAAAAGGTAGGCTATGCCAGCCGCTGCTCCAGCACCGGCTGCTACACTACATCCACATACTGGGCTCAGGCGCCCCATGCGGCTTTTTATAAAGCTTGTGGAAAGATGACTTAACACTATAGCACGAGCTATTTCTTCCCTGGTTTTCTGATAATATTTCCCCACTGTGGCTACAGGCAGAATAGCGGTAATACCGTGATTGCCACTTCCAGCGCTGCTCATAACGGGAAGAGCTGCTCCAGACATTCTGGCATCTGATGCCGCTGCAGAAATAGCTTTTATTCTATCGCCAAGGGTTCGGAAATCATTGTCGTCGCCAGCAAGTTTCATTACAGTTTTTCCTACTCCGAGCCCTGTTTTTCGCGTTGGATCGAGTCCCAGCATGGCAATTTCCATGTTCATGCGTACGCCTTCCATAACATACTCTATGTCTTCTTCATCTATGTCGTTAATAAGACGTGCGAGATCACGGTAGGCCATTGTCTTAATTTGGTCAGAAATATTTTTTACATCACTCTTGTTCTTTTCGGAAATTCCCTGCAGTTCATACCGAGATTTGCCATCGAGGGCAACTTGAACAATATTTGTATGACTTCCTTCAATTACGCACTCTGATACATGTTGGTCCGTGGTTACTACAGCCTTAACATAAACGCCATTCTTGTTCATATCAGGCAGAACTTTAATTTTACCTTGATCTATATATTTTTGTGCCTGTTGCACAGCCTCTCTCGAACAATCTTTTAATACTTCAAGGCCATACTCGGCATTGCCGCAAACAGAAGATAAAGCAGCCGCAATTACATTTCCTTTTAACCCTTGTGTGCCGGGAATGCTTACAGCTATGCCATTTTTGTAGATACTGCCACTTACTGTAACCTCAACAAACCTCACACTCTCATCCCCTATTTCCTGACGCGCCCGGGCCACAGCCAAAGCCACAGCACCGGGCTCGGTACACCCAAGAGCTGGTGTAACTTCAGAGCGCAAAAACTCTTTCGCTGAAAACATGTTTTATGCCCCCTTTACTTCATATTTATATTTATCTTCTTAATTTTAAATCAAGAAGTACTTTCTCGCAGACACAAAATGTTAAAAATCTACACCCCATGAAGTAACGATGGAGCAACCATTTTCTGAGGGCATACCCACCTCTCAAACTCCTCTGTCGTTACATATCCGAGTTGCAACGCCGCTTCTTTTAATGACATCCCCTCTTTATGAGCTTTCTTGGCAATTTCTGCTGCCTTATCATAACCAATATGGGGTGTAAGAGCTGTAACAAGCATCAGAGAGTTCTGAAGGTACATATCAATGCGTTTCTGGCATGGCTTTAAGCCACAGGCGCAATGCTCCTCAAAGGAGTTCATTGCATCGGCAAGGAGGCGACATGACTGTAAGAAATTATAGATAATGACAGGCATAAATACATTCAGCTCAAAATTTCCCTGACTGGCGGCAAAACCAATAGCACTGTCGTTGCCCATTACCTGTACAGCTACCATGGTTACAGCTTCGCATTGGGTGGGATTCACTTTTCCGGGCATAATAGAGCTACCCGGCTCATTAGCGGGGATGGTTATCTCCCCCAGACCGCAGCGAGGACCAGAGGCCAACCAGCGAATATCGTTGGCTATCTTCATGAGATCAGCCGCTAAGGATTTGAGTGCGCCATGTGCAAACACGAGTTCGTCTTTACTTGTAAGAGAATGAAATTTATTTTCTGCCGTACAAAAGGATTTCCCTGTGAGAGAACTTATTTGCTCAGCCACGCAAGAAGCGAAATCTGGATGGCTATTCAGGCCAGTACCAACGGCTGTTCCTCCAAGGGCCAAATCTTTCAACATGTTGGATCCATTAAGAATCATGGCTCCGCAACGTTCAAGCATCCTCACCCATCCACTTACTTCCTGCCCCAGAGTAAGAGGTGTAGCATCTTGTAAATGAGTTCTCCCCACTTTCACAATATGCTGGAACTCTGCCGACTTTTTCAAAAGCGTTTCATGGAGACGGCGAAGAGCAGGCAAAACGTTGTCTTCCATGGCAAGAACAGCCGCTATATGCATAGCCGTGGGGAACGTATCGTTAGAACTTTGAGAACAATTAACGTGATCGTTAGGATGAACAGCTGGGGAATTGCCGGTAATTTCATTCGCGCGATGAGCAAGAACTTCGTTCACATTCATATTTGTTTGGGTACCGCTGCCCGTTTGCCATACTACGAGGGGGAAATGTTCCTGAAGTTTACCTTCTAAGGCTTCGTCAGCCGCTTGCACAATGGCATTTCTTCTCTCCTTATCAAGGAGCTCTAGGTTACAGTTCACAACAGCCGCGGCTTTTTTAAGAATAAAAAATGCTTTCAGTATGTCATAAGGCATTGTTTCAGTGCCAATTTTAAAATTTTCAAGGCTCCTTTGCGTCTGGGCCCCCCACTTTTTATCTGCTGGAACCTGTACTTCTCCTAGAGAGTCTCGCTCCACCCTATATTCCATTCCATGTCCCTCCCCAAAAAAAATGGGGGCATCTTATAGAGATGTCCCCACATAAATACATATCTCCTGCCTTTATTTCTGGCAGGCGATAAGCTCCATTTCTACCTGACCGCCAAGGGGCAGCGCTGCCACCTGAACGCAGGAACGAGCTGGTTTATCGCCAGGGAAATATTCGGCATAGACCTCGTTCACCGCAGAGAAGTTAGCCATATCAGTAAGGAAAATGGTTGTCTTCACCACGTCATCAAAAGAAAGATCCGCTTCCTTCAACACAGCAGAGAGATTCTTCATCACCTGATGGAACTGATTTTTAATGTCGCCTTCCACAAGCTTTCCTGCTGCCGGATTCACTGGTAACTGCCCTGACGCAAACAAGAAACCATTCACCAAAACAGCCTGAGAATAAGGTCCTACAGCTTTGGGAGCTGTCGGCGATGCAATTATTTTTTTCATTTCATATCGTCCTTTCCGAATAAAATTAACCGCTAAAGCGGTCGTCGGCCTTCACGTTTTCTGGAGAAATATCTTGTTTTTCCAGCCATCCTGACCGAAATTCTCTGCCAAAAATATCAAACTCTGGCACAAAAGGTTTAATATCAAGAAGAGGGGTTCCATCAAGAATATCCACATCTTCTATAATAAGCTTACCCTGTTGAATAGCCACAAGGCGAACAACAGAAAGCCCGATCTGGTTAGGGCGACGAGGGGCTCTAGTAGCAAAAACACCGTGATGCTCGACGTCCATAAACGGCTTGACTGTCAGATCAAAGCCTTCTGAAAGGTGAAACCAGTATAAAAGGTAAATGTGGGAAAAGCCTTCGAGGCCCTGAAGACCTTTTTCAAATTCTGGAAGCACTTCCACACTTCCACGAATACCTCGGGCGCCGGCTGGCTGGATAGGCATTCCTTTCCTCTGTCTAAAAGGGGACCGGATAATCCCAATACTTTGCAGCTTATATTCCAAACCCATAGCTTCCCCTCCAATATCTTTTTAATTTCATTATATCTCACAGTCGATAAAAAAACTTTTTTGACGGAATAAATTTCTTCGCTAAAATAGAACTATGTGGAAAAATTATCCGTTTCCTGATGAAGAATGGTTCGATAATGAAAAAAAGAAGTCATCCAGGTTCCCGAAATATTTTCGAGATATTCTGCCGAAAGTATGGGGATTATGGTTGTTGCTGTTTGTTGCTCTTCTCGCTTCTCTTGCTTTCCCCTCTTTCGCTCGTTTTTATACAGACTATCTTTGGTTTAAATCTCTGGGGCATGGTTCCGTATTCTGGACGATGCTCCTCCCCAAATGGGCTCTTTTTATACTATCAGCTCTCGTCTCTTTCTCGTTTCTTTTCCTGAATTTTCGAATAGCTCGTCACAATACGCTACAGCTTATAACTGCAGATTCCCCTTTCGGGAATGTTCCCAAAAAGTTTACTTCTGTTGTGGTTCTCTCTGCATCCGGTATTTTAGCTATACTCAATGGTCTTTCCACTCAGAGATACTGGGACATGATCCTCCGTTATCTCCATAGCAGCTCTTTTGGTTCTGTAGATCCTATCTTCGGGAAGGAAATGGCTTTTTACATTTATAAACTTCCTTTCTTAAGCTTCCTACAAACCTGGTTTATGGGACTTCTTATTCTGGCTCTTGTTGGTGCGGGCTTTATGTATTCTTTTGTCATCGCTCCAATTGTTATGGGGCAACATAACCCAGTTCCACGTACAATTTTTAAACATCTATCCCTTTTGGCAGCAACTATAGCCCTCCTTTGGGGTGCCGGTTTTTGGCTCGAACGGTTCAATCTTCTCTATTCTCCCCGGGGCGTGGCTTTCGGAGCCAGCTATACCGATATACATGCCGAGCTGTTGGCTCTGAACGTTATGTGGGTTCTGACCATTATCGTGGCTCTGCTTTTAGCGGTAGGGCATTACAAGAAAACGTGGAAATTCTCCTTAGGGATTATTGGCCTTTTGTTTGCCTCCTCTCTCCTTCTGCGAGGCGTGTACCCTAGCATTATCCAAAAGTACGTTGTAGAGCCCAATGAATTTGACAAAGAACGACCATATATAGAGTACAACATAGACGCAACATTAAAAGCTTATAAACTAGATTCGCTGAAAACAGTCTCTGTGGTTCCAGAATCAGAAGTTACATGGCCTATGATAGATAAAAACAAAGAGACAATTCAGAACGTGCGTTTATGGGACTACGACCCTCTTCTCAGGAGTTTTAAACAGCTTCAGGAAATTCGATCTTACTATGATTTTATTGACGTGGATATCGACCGATATACTTTTAATGGCGACTATCGTCAGGTTATGGTTGCTGCGAGAGAACTAGATTTTAAAAACCTTCAGAACCCTACATGGGTGAACCAGCGTGTAGAGTTTACACACGGCTACGGAATTGTAATGAATCCGGTTAACGAAGTGGGTCGCAGTGGGCTTCCTGCGCTCTGGATTGAAAACATTCCACCTCATATAGCAGTTCCCATAGAACTAAATCGTCCTCAAATTTATTACGGAGAGAAACCTAGCTCCTATGTTTTTGTTAAAACTACGGAAAAAGAATTCGACTACCCTATTGGGGATTCTAATGCGAGAACGACCTACGAAGGAAGTGGGGGCGTTTCTATTGGCAACTTTGCCAGACGGCTCCTCTTTGCTCTGCGTTTTGGAGACTCTAAAATTCTTTTTACAAACTTTTTTACTCCTGAAAGCCGTGTGCTTTACTACCGAAACATACAGGAACGACTGCAACGGTTAGCTCCTTTCCTTTTCTATGATGAGGATCCCTATCTCGTTATTCATGAGGGGCATCTTGTATGGATGCAAGACGCCTATACAGTAACTGATCGGTATCCCTACGCAGAGCCTGTCCTTATTGGCTCCGAAGAAAGGCAACGTAACGTTAAAATCAACTACATTCGCAATAGTGTAAAAGCCACAGTCGATGCATATGACGGGACCGTCCATTTTTATATTTCAGACGAGAAGGATCCTTTAATTAAAACATGGGCTCAAATTTTCCCAGGCCTTTTCCAACCCATGAGCCACATGCCTGAAGGCCTGAAAAAACATATTCGATACCCTAAAGACCTTTTTTCTGTGCAAAGTGAGATATTAAAAATCTACCACATGCAAGACCCTAATACTTTCTATAACAAAGAAGATGTATGGCAAACATATAAAGGCAGTGGGAATAAAGAAGAACTTGGGGCTTTTTATGTCATTATGAAGATAGAGGAAGATCAGTCTGCAGAATTCGCCCTCATCACACCCTTTACTCCCGTCGGCCGTGACAACATGATCGCATGGATGGCGGGAAGATGTGATGGTGACCGTTATGGAGAACTTTTTGTTTATACGTTCCCTAAGCAAAAACTGATCTATGGGCCGGCTCAAGTGGAAGCCCTTACAAATCAGCACCCAGATATCTCTGCCCAGCTTTCTTTATGGAGCCAAAGAGGCTCTGATGTTATAAAAGGTAATATTATCGTTATTCCAATAGAGAAAGCCGTTCTTTACGTTCAGCCTCTCTATCTCAAGGCTGAAAATAGTGATTTGCCGGAACTAAAACGAGTTATTGTTTCCACTGGAGGGCGAGTTGTATGGGCAGAGCGTCTTGACGAAGCCCTGGAAAAGCTTTTAGGGAAACGAGAAGGGGTAGCAGTTCCATCAAAGGTTGTCTCGCCAGAAAGGCCTGCGGATGTAACAAAACCCGCTGAAGGAATAGATACAACACAAAAACAACAGGTGCGAATAATGATAGAAGAAGCACAAAAGACTTGGGAAACAGCACAGGAAGCCCTTCGTCTTGGGGACTGGGCCCAATATGGAGAAGCTATGAAGCATCTTGAAACGTTACTTCAGTTATTGTATCGTTCTACACAAGAGTAAGAGTCGCCTCTCTCGCATAGGGTTACTTAAGATAAGAAGAGTTGCCTTGACTTTTGTGTATGTTTTTGGTTTCATTTCTCCCTCTATGCATAAATGTCTTCACGTAAACGTAAAAGACAAATAATATCTATTATTTTAGCTTCTAAGGATAAGAGAAAAAGGGGAACGGGCCGCCTTAAAAAAGCGGCCCGTTTTGGTGCGCCCGTGGTGTTTGGTGTTATACGAATGATATTAACGTTATGCTTCAGATTCTTTCGGTTTCAAATATCCCTGTTTATCGTATTCATACTCATTGAGGGCCTTCGAAACAACCTTCGCCAAACCGAGAACAGCAATAAGGTTGGGGATAACCATCAAACCATTGAAGGTATCTGCCAATTCCCACACAAGATTCACTTTCAAGGTAGAGCCGAGTACGATAAAAATCATGACCAGAATTCGATAGGGGGTAAGGCCCTTTAACCCAAAGAGGTAGCGGATATTAGCCTCACCAAAGAAGTACCATCCAATAACAGTGGAGAAGGCAAAGAAGAAAAGGCAAATAGCTACAAAAGTGTTGCCAAAACCGCCAAAAGCATTAGTAAAGGCATTTTGAGTAAGTGCAATGCCTGTTGTCTGACCATCAAGAGTTCCTGTTACAAGAATAACGAAAGCGGTAATGTTCAAAACGATAAATGTATCGATAAAAACGCCAATGATGGCCATCAGACCCTGTTCTGCTGGGTGATCAACCTTGGCTACAGCGTGAGCGTGAGGAGTAGATCCCATACCAGCCTCATTAGAGAAAAGGCCTCGGGCTACGCCATAACGCATGGCTTCTTTAACTGTAGCTCCAATAAGCCCACCTGTAGCGGCTCTTGGATTAAAGGCCCCAACAAAGATCATCTTGAAGGCAGGGATGAGCATCTCGATATTCATAACAAGGACAATGACTCCGCCAATAATATAAAGGAGAGCCATGAGAGGCACTACTTTTTCTGTAAAAGATGCGATTCGGCTAATGCCGCCGAAGAAAATAAGGCCTGCAAGAAGAGCCAAACCAATGCCTACATAAAGACTGGGCATATTGAATGCCGTCTGGAACGCATCGCTAATAGAGTTGGACTGTACCATATTGCCGATAAAACCGAGGGCAATGATAATAGCGATAGAGAAAAATGCGGCAAGTCCCTTGCTTCCAAATCCCTTACTGATGTAATAGGCTGGCCCACCTACAACCTGTCCGTCCACGTCTCGTTCTTTATATATCTGGGCAAGGACAGCCTCTGCAAAAATCGTGCTCATGCCAAAGAAAGCGCTGATCCACATCCAGAAAATGGCGCCAGGTCCACCAGATGCTATAGCCGTAGCAGCTCCTGCGAGGTTACCTGTTCCAACTTGAGCTGCAATTGCCGTGGCCAGAGACTGGAAAGAAGACATCCCTTCCTTTCCGGCTTTCTCTCCAAAGAGAGTTATTCCACCAAAGGCATGGCGACAAGCATCTCCAAACTTCCGTAACTGCACAAACTTCAGTCGAAACGTAAAATAAATTCCAGTACCGCAAAGGAGGAAAATAAGGACGTAACTCCACAGAATACCATTAATACCTTGAACAATATCAATGAGCTCCATAAAAAAACCCCCTTGGTCTTGTAATATAAAAACAAAAAAGCCCCCTTTCTTTGTTAGATTATGTTATGAGATGAACAAAGTCAACGATATAAAAAGAAGTTTAAATATAAAAATATGTTTATTTATAGACAATTATATACACAACAAAAAAGGGGACACCTTAAGGTGTCCCCTTCACATTGCATCTGGAGCGGTACTGTTTTCTTAGCGTAACGGTTAGATTTCCCCTATCAGTTTCAGGACAGCTTGAGCTATAACGGCAGAACCTACGTATGTTCCAATAAAAACAACAAATGAAACCACAATGATTCTCCAGCCCGTTTTTTTCAACATTCCCAGGTCTTTGCCAAGCGAAATACCAGCATATGCCAGAATCGGTGTTGTAAGGGCCAAGAAATTAACTTTCTGAACCCAGGCAGAAAGAAGAGCGGATCCTGGAAACCCTGGGTATGTCAAGATACAGCCGATGGTAACAATATAAGCCACTGAAGGAATGCGGACTGGAATAAATTTTGCACATAGCACTCCAGCCATACAAATGGCCACTAAAGCCAACATTCCTGGGACAGCACTCAAAAGAGGTGTATTTGCCCCCACGAAGTTTCCTATAAGGGTCATAACGGCAACAATAATAAGAACCATAAAAACTTCAACAGACTTCATGAATTACACCCCCTTGTATTGAGGCTCTTCCGGAAACTCTCCGTATTTTATTTTGTACGTTTTTTTGTAGAGCCATTCGGAGAGGGGTAGGGCCATCCATAGAGACATATAAATACCATCAAGGCCTGAAAGCATGTTGCTCGCCGCACCAAGAGCCTGAATTTTATCGGCAATTTCGGGGTACATAGCGCTGAGAGAGCCTACAGAAGCCGTCATCATGCTAGCACTTCCAACACCTGAAGCCATACCTAAAGCCAATGGATGGAATATATTGAGAGCCGCTGTAACAGTAGCCATAAGGCCATAAAAAATTGTACCGAAGACTGTTCCGCAAATATAAACTCCCATTACCCCTTGCCCTTCAGGTGTATCAAGCCCGTAAATATCTCCTATTAAAGCCACATTAGGCTCTCGAGATACAGAGTGAGCTGCCCCAATTGTTTCTCGCTTCAATCCGAGCAAGACAGCCACAGGAACTCCTACTAAAACGGTCCCCAGGTTGCCAAACTCCTGCAAAATAAGAGCAGGGCTTGTTTTGAGAATCATGGGCAGATTAGGCCCCACGAGGGTGCCATATCGCGCCATAAGAAGCATAAGGGTTACACCGATAAGGCTTCCTGCATCTACCATATCTTTCTGATTCGCCAATTTCAAAAACTTTGGCCCCAATAGAGCCCCCGCCATAAGAGCATAAAGCATCGGGAGAAGGACAATGGTACCAATACCTACCTTAAAAGAGTGAATTCCGATCCATTCTGCCATTACCACTAGGGCAAGAACTAAAGCGTGAATTTTCCAGTTGCGGATCGCATCCCACACGTTCTACCACTCCTTTCATATATTGAAGTAACGCTCCAGAGTTTGAAGATATTCTTCCCGTGTCATGAGAGGACGGTGAGTTTTAAGCAATTCCCGTCCTTTTCCTGCTCCGTTGTAAAGTAGGTCAATAACAGTTGTCGCCATAACTTTCGCTGGAAGAAGCACTGCCGCTTCATAATCCACAACTCTAAAATCTCCTGAATGAAGGGCTCCAATAACTCCTCCAAAATAAGGATGAATAGCAGGCATAATATGGCAGAGATCTCCCATATCTGTGGATCCGTCAAAATGAGGAGCTACCACAATGTTTTCTTGAGGCACGAATTTCGCTGCATTTTTGGCAAATATGTCGTTCATGGTTTTTGAGCATGCGAGAGGGAGGTATCCCGGGATCGTAACAATTTCGGTCTTGGCTCCTACTGCATCGCCTCCAGAGCGAAAAGCTCGATCAAACTTCGTATGGGTGCCATTGATCGCATCCATGGATCTTCCTCGTACGTAAGCTTCAAGACGGACATCAGCAGGCACTGAATTTACAGTATCGCCCCCTTTAGTGATAATAAAATGGACTCGAATATGATCATCATCTCGAAAAGTTTCTCTCGTAGCGTGGACGGCGTTAATACCAAGCACCGCTGCATTAAGCGCATTAATTCCCTCGTGAGGGGCAGCGGCAGCATGGGTAGCTTTGCCGATATAGCGGATAGTTTTCGCAATAAATCCATTTCCAGTCTCGCCAATAAGAAAGGTTGGATGAGGCATATTCGTTCCGGCGTGAGCCATCATGGCCATATCTATATCATCAAAAGCTCCCTGATAAACTAATTCCTGCTTACCGCCAAGGAAATGAATTTCGCCTTTTTTACGGCGTTCCATCCGTTCTTCAATTTCAATGAACTCCTCTGCAGGAACTCCCATAAAACAGACAGAACCATCCAGCTCTTTTCCCGCACCAGCACATGTTAGTCCCATAGCAGCGCCAAGCATGGTTCCTATTTGCAGATTATGGCCGCAGGCATGCGCCGCTCTCGTCTCTTTCACTGCTTGAGGATGATCTGGGCTAATAACCCCATCGAGTTCGCCAAGAATCGCCACTGTAGGACCTGATTCCTTCCCTTTCAAGCGTGCTTTCACTCCGGTTATTGCCAACCCCGTTTCCACGGGAAGTCCAAGCTCTTTCAGAAACGCTGCTACACTGGAAGATGTACGGACTTCTTTAAAACCCAGTTCTGCATGGCCACCAATCTCTTTAACAAGAGAGAGGAGATCCTCTTTCCTCTCATCAATACACTGACATACCCGATTTTTAAGATCTTGCACACTCATATTTTTAACACCCCTTGCTGAAGTGGATAATTTGTATTGTACTGACATTATATCTTGTTTTACCCTAGAATCCATCCAATAACTTTTTTTGTAGCAATATATTAGTTATCCTTGTACAATTATGCATGTTCATTTTTCATTTCATGGAAGTTGGTGAATGTTCTTTTGAAAAAGTTTTTCTTTTGCATAAGTGGCATAGTATTTTTACTGCTACTTCTCTTCTTCTGGAAAGGATATTCTAAAAAAAACCCCTATAGTTCCAGAGAAAGTTACGCCTTAGGGACCCTTATACGAATTCAAGCGCAAGGCGAGAACGCCCCTCAAGCTCTCGAAATGGCTCTTCAACGAATTGCTAAAATCGAAGATCATATGTCTCTCCATTCTTCTTCCTCCGATATTGCTTTCGTAAATCAAAAGGCAGGAATAGAACCTGTAGTTGTCCATAATGACACTTTTTTCGTAATGGAACAAGCTTTAAAATATGCACAGAAAAGTTCGGGATATTTTGATCCTACTATTGGCCCCATTGTGGATCTTTGGGGTATCGGAACCAACAAGGAGAAACTACCAACGGAAAAAGAGATTACCCAAAGGCTTCCATTGGTAAATTACGCTCATTCCGTTATCAATAAAGAAACGCAATCCATTATGCTTCTACAGAAAGGACAAATGCTGGATCTTGGCGGCATCGCAAAGGGATATGCTGCAGATGAAGTGGCTCAAATTTTTAGGGGAAAGGGAATTAAAAGCGCTCTTATCGATCTGGGCGGGAATATATACGCATACGGAACCAAAGCTGACGGGACCTTGTGGAACATTGGCATTCAAGACCCCTTAGAACCTCGAGGAACACCCTTGGGGATCGTAAAAGTTTCTAATTGTTCCGTAGTAACATCAGGCAATTACGAACGTTTTTTTGAAGTGGGGGGGAAACGGTATCATCATATATTTGATCCTCATAGCGGCTACCCTGCCGAGTCTGGGCTACTGAGTGCCACTATTGTATCTCAGACATCAATTGACGGAGATGCTCTCTCCACAACTCTCTACATTTTAGGGAAAGAGGAGGGGCTCGCTTTTATAGAACGCATCCCTGGCGTTGAAGCCCTTGTTGTTACGGAAGAGAAGAAAATTTATGCCACATCAGGAATGTCTAAGATATTTCGTCTTATCAAGGGGAAGGGTTACATATATGAAGAAGGGAAATAAATTTATAACGACACTCTTGGTGATACTTATAGCAGGAAGTCTCCTCGTGAGTTTCACATATAAAAAATGTGAAGGGACGGGAAAAACAGTGGCTGTCATAGAGGTAGACGGGCACATCGTAAGGGAAGTAGTTCTTGATGATGTTACTGCCCCGGAAGAGTGGTCTCTCTGTGGAGAAAACACATATAATGTAATTAGGATAGAGCATGGTCGAATTCGCTTTCTTGACGCCAACTGTCCTCATAAGCAGTGTATTCGATCTGGATGGTTATCCCAGCCTGGGGAGACAGCTGTTTGTCTGCCCCATAAGACAAGTATCAAGATTATCGGACACAGGGGCCGCTACAAAGGGCCTGATGCCATTTCTCATTAAGGAAGGGGGCTTTGCGATACATGTACAGCAAGAAGCATCTGAAAGCTATGATTATAATGGCTTTGCTTGTAGGTCTCGCCCTTTCCATTCATGTGGCAGAAGCCCAGATACCTCTCATTTTTCCAGGCGTTAAGCTGGGGCTGGCAAATATTATTACTCTTGTAGCTCTTCGACTCTACGGATGGAAAGAAGCTCTCACCGTCACCCTCCTCCGTATTGGTCTTTCCGCTTTCTTCAGTGGAAATATGATCGCCTTTCTGTGCAGTTTTACAGGAGGGGTATTGAGCTGCCTCCTTATGATTGAGCTTGATAGACACTTCAAAGATTCAATAACGCTCCCCTACCTTAGTATCGCAGGAGCAGTAACCCATAATATAGGACAGCTACTTGTTATTATCGCATTAATACAAAACTTTTATGTCATATTCTATTTGCCTGTGTTAATTTTATCAGGGGCAATTACAGGCTATTCTACAGGCTTTCTTGCCTCTCTTTTGAGCGAACGGCTTAAGAGGGTGCCTCAAATGCGCCTTTAAAGAAGGGCCATCTTTACACTGGACAGCCCTTCTTATAGTTGATATTATGTTCTAATATATGTGGGTACTGCCGCAAAGAATAATCCTGCCCGAAAGAGCAATTCCCTTGTTCTATTATTCCAATATGGCTTCAAGAACCTGTTTACGACTAAAACCTTCAAGGCGAAGATAAAAATCGGCCACATCGAGGAGTGCCTGCATAGGTGTAAGGCCAATAATCTCGCTGCCTACTATATTCACCCCGTAGCGAGCAGCCTCAGATTTCACCGTCTCAAAAACCCTATGGAGAGGCGTTCCCTCATAGTTAGTCATGTTAATAGAAACTTGGGCAATTCCACGCTCTTCCAACATAACGCCCATAGCACGACAATATTTATAGCCTCCCTTTGCTTCCCTGATAGTCTGGGCGATTCTCTTGGCTATGGCCAAATCACTTGTTGAAAGGTTAATGTTGAAAGCAATAAGGAAGGGGCGAGCCCCTACAACGGTGGCACCTGCCGTAGGATGCATGGTTTGAGGCCCTTCGTCAGGCGCTCGTTCTGGTGTCTTTATGAGCTCTTTAAGCCCTTCATACTGTCCTTCTCTCACTTTAGGAAGGGATCTCATTTGAGGACGTTTTGCGGCTTCCTCGTAAAAATAGACAGGAATATTCAACTTTTCTCCTATATCTTTCCCTAGAGAATGAGCGAGCTCCACACATTCTTCCATTGTTACGTTAGCCACTGGAATGAAGGGGATAACATCTGTAGCGCCAATGCGGGGATGTTCTCCATGATGTTTCTCCATATCGATGAGCCCCGCTGCCTTGGCACAACAAGCAAAAGCTGCTTTTTTAGCAGATTCGGGATCACCTACGAACGTAAGAACTGTTCTGTTATGGTCTGGATCTGAAGAGTAATCAAGAACCTTAACTCCAGGAACGCCACGAGCGGCATCAACAATGGCTTCCACTACATCTCCTCGTCTGCCTTCGCTGAAGTTAGGAACACACTCTACAAGTTTTTTGCTCATATTCACACGTCCCTTCTTTTGATGAATAAATGAAAGGCCGGCATCGCCTCAATTGCCGTACCGGCCTTCGACATCCTCTATGAGATAAGTCTATTTGGTCAGATAGTTGATAAACCAGACAATGTTAGGCAACCCTACAAGGTCAATGAGCACTGCCCCGCAAAGAGGCACAATGAGGAACGCTTTGTGAGACATAACTTTATAGCGCTCACAAACAGCGCCCATGTTAGCAACAGCATTAGGAGTGGCACCCAGGCCATGCCCCATAAAGCCTGCACACATAACGGCAGCATCATAATCCTTGCCCAATAGGGGGAAAAGAAGGAAGGCCCCCAAGAGGAAAATGGCAACAGTCTGTAAGGCAAGAATAATAATTAAAGGAACGGCAAGATCGTAAAGTTCCCAAATGCGAAGGCTCATCATGGCCATGGTCAAAAAGAGTCCCAGAGAGACGTCAGATATAAGATCTATCGCTTTGCTTCGAATCTTTACTAAAGGGAAATGATCGTTTATGTTACGGAATACCACTGCAACGAACATGGCACCTACATAACCGGGGAGGCTGAAATTATACCATTCTTTAATTTTACCTGATAGGAAGCTACCTAAAGCCATCATTACGAGGACAAGTGCTAGCATTTTCAAGAAGTCGAAACTTGAAAAAAGATTTTCTTCCTCTTCAATATCTTGAGCTGTAGGCTGAATATAAATCTCTTCCTTACTGGCTTTTATATCTACGTTATGACGATCTATAAGCCATTTGGCAAGAGGGCCACCCAAAAGACCACCCGCAATGAGTCCGTAGGTTGCCGCGGCAATAGCCACAACTTTTGCACCAGCCACACCTAATTCTTCCGCCATGGGACCAAAAGCAGCTGCTGCACCGTGCCCTCCTTCCAGAGAAACAGCTCCCGCCATAATGCCCAAAGCCGGATGGATTCCCAACATTTTAGCAAGCCCCGCACCAAAAGCATTCTGGAAAACAGCCAGTCCCCAACAAAAAACCAGGTAGACGATAAGCGCTTTCCCTCCCTTTTTAAGAAGACCGAAACTACCTCCAATACCGACAGTGGTAAAAAAGGCGATCATCATAGGTGATTGAAGGGCCGTGTTGAACTTAAGAGCGCCGCCTCCCTGGTGGTGAAGTACTAATGCGATAAGAGACATGAGGACGCCTCCTATGACGGGAGCAGGGATACAAAAAACCTCGAAGAAGCGGATTCGTCGTCGCAGGCCGTACCCAATCATAAGCAAAATAGCGGCAAGAGCTGTAGTCCAGACTCCATCAAGGTTTATAGTAAAAATATTGTTAGCCACTTCAAAAGACATAAAAATTCCCTCCTTATCTGATGGAACTACGCATTGTTCTCTCCAACTGTCTTCAGACTTTGCAAGATTGCAAAGCCCCTTTGACATGAGGCTTCAAAAGTTACAATTTGAAAATATTGGCTCGTTCCAATTTAAGCGGATTCTCAATGTCTTTCTCCACGTCTATAGTCCTCAGTTCACCTCCCTCGACAATTCTTGCCCCCCCTATATAGAGGTCCACAAGTTTTTCTCCATCAAGAACCTTAAAATCCGCAGCGGCTTGAGGTTCTAAAACGCCAATTTTAAAATCATGAAAATCAAAAGGAAGATATCCAAGCTTTTTCGATTCTTCGTAAGAAACCGCCGGATTTATTTTTTTCAGATAGGCAATTTCTCTTTCTATTGAAAGGTCATCGTTACTCGCCTCTCCGTCGGTACCGACATAAACAGGAATCCCCCGGCGGAGAAAGGCTTTCAGATCTGCTCGGCCTGCTTTGACCCTATCATTCATTCTCGGATTTAAAACAACGTTCATACCACTTTGAGCTATGAGATCTTTTTCTTCTTCGCTTGTCCAGATACAGTCAGAAAGTATAAGATGGCTTAAAGAAGCCACTTTTCCCTCCTGATAGAGGCGATAAAGCACGTCTACAGGCCTGCCTCCAAACTGTTCTTCGCTTAAACGCACGTCCCCCTCATCTTCAGAAAGGTGAAGCTGCACTTTTCTTCCTTCCTGATACCCAAGATTAATGCCATGAATCATAGCGTCCAAAGTATTCGCATGGAAACTATGGAGAGAAGGGGCCACTATAACACGAGGATCGTTCCATGCCTCAACTTCTTTTTGAAGGGCTTTATAATTTCGTTCTGCCCCATCTATAGTTTCAAAATAAGAATGCTGAGATTCCCTCTTTTCCGGGTAGGCTGTTTGGGAAATTACATCATAGTGCATCCTCCCAAAGTAAAGGCGTATCCCTACATCTCGTGCCGCTCGAAGTACCTCTCTGTCCAGCTCGTTTCCTCGCCGATTGTGGCAATAGAAAGAAACCATCACAGATGTAATTCCATAAGAAACCATGCGAGAAAAGGCTCTGGCGCAGGCTAGATAGACGAGTTTTGGGGTCAGAGAGACGCTGTATCGATAGATAGTATGTCGACACCATGTAGCTAAATCCCATGTCGGATCTACCATCTCCACATAAATAGATTGCTCTGGATGAGAATGGGCATTAAAATCTCCAGGAGCTATTCTGAAAGAGCTATAATCAACCTTGGCTTCAGAAGGAAAATCAAGATTATTCCACTCTCCTGCCGCAAGGAATTCCTTAAAAAGGCCCTTGTCTCTATCGATAATGGCGATCTTCAGTTCTTCCCCATTTTCGAAGACAAAAGTTCCCTTTATAGCAAGTTCTTTCCCAACCAATATGTTTTCACCTCCGAGGTGTCCGCTTTCTCTAATAAATCTATCTACAGGCTATTTTCAAAATAAGATCGACAATGAACTATATTTGCGCGCAAGGAACGGGTCAAGGAATGTTGGTAAGTAGAAGTAGAAGTAGAAGTAGAAGTAGAAGTTACAATCGAAGCTGAAGTTAATATTAAAGCATAGAAAAACAAATTTTTATAAACAGTTATTAGATTTTACTATATATAAAGAGGGCTGTCTGAAAAGACAGCCCTCTTTATATATTTATCTTTTATTTTTGCCCTTAAATAACTATCCCGCCATCTCCTCACCTTTTACAAGGTTCTGCACAGAAATAGCCCCAACCGGACACTTCATAGCGCATGAGGTACATCCTGTACAGAGATCGGGATCGATGACAGGAAGATTATCTCTCATTGTAATAGCCTGGGGGGGACAGACCTTAGAGCAGAGACCACAGCCAATACACCCTGCATCACATACTTTTTTCACCCCTACCCCTTTTTGGGTAGAGTTGCAAGTAACTCGCACTGCCAAAGCCGCCGGGATGAGAGAAATCACGTTTCTTGGACAAACAGCCACGCAGGCTCCACATCCTGTACATCGGTCTTCGTCCACCTTAGCGACCCCATCCTCCATATACATAGCATCAAAGGGGCACGCCTTTACGCAGCTTCCAAAACCAAGGCAGCCATTTTTACAGGCTTTCGTACCACCACCTGGAACAATCGTCGCCTTTCGGCAATCAAGCACTCCCTCATAAAGAGAGATTTCCCTTGCTTTCTCCCTTGATCCAGCACATCGCACAAAAGCCACGCGTCGCACGAAAGGGCCTACTTCAACCCCTAGAATAGCGGCAATTTTACGAGCTACTTCGGCACCTCCAGCATTACAACGATCAGGAGAAGTCTGGCCAGAAGCCACAGCGCTCGCATATGCGTCGCATCCAGCATAGCCACAACCACCACAATTGGCTCCTGGCAAAATATCTCGAATTTGAGCCACTTTAGGGTCAATTTGAACTGCAAATTTTCTCGCTGCAAAACCAAGCAACAATCCAAAAAAGAGACCTAATCCTCCAAGACTTATGGCGGGATAAACTATCGCATCCAACATTCCACGTTCCCTCCTAAATCAAACCGCTGAACCCTAAAAAAGCGATGGACATAAGAGCCGCCGTAATAAGACTAATGGGCAGCCCTCGCAAAGCTTCGGGCATGTTCGTATTATTCTCCATTCTCTCTCGTAATCCTGCCATTAAAACAATAGCAAGCAAGTAGCCGAGAGAAGCGCCTAGAGCATGAACTATCGACTGCATTAAACTATAGCCTTCGTTCATATTAATTACGGCCACACCAAGAACAGCACAGTTTGTCGTAATCAAGGGAAGGTAGATGCCCAAAGCCCAGTAGAGCGCCCTCCACTTTTTCCGAATGACCATTTCTACAAACTGAACCAATGCTGCAATCACGAGAATAAAGGCTAACGTGGAAAGATACGTAATATTCAGAGGCACAAGGATTAAATTATACACAATCCATGTCATAATGGAAGAAAGTGTGATGACAAAAACGACAGCCAATCCCATGCCCACAGCAGTACTTACGCTATTGGAGACTCCAAGAAACGAGCAAATTCCAAGGAATCGAGACAATAGAATGTTATGAACAAGAAGAGCGTCTATAAAAATAGCAAAAAAACTCATTTTATTCTCCTATCCTTCCAGCCTTAGGCATCAGCAAAGTGGCTGATTCGTTCGTTGGCCTTTTTCTTCTTTATATTGACATGGTTAATAAGCGCCATGAGAATACCCAACACCAAGAAGCCGCCAGGAGCCAGAATAATAACGAGTGCTGGCTTGAAGCTTGCTGGCATAACATGAAGGCCAAAAATAGTTCCTACCCCTAATAGCTCTCTAATAGACCCCAGAATAACAAGAGCTGCTGTAAAACCTAACCCCATTCCAATAGCGTCGAAAAGAGAGGACAGGACTCCATTTTTAGAGGCATAGGCTTCAGCACGGCCAAGAATAATGCAGTTGACCACAATCAAGGGAATAAAAATACCCAACGCTTTATTAAGGGAGGGAAGGAAGCCCTGCATGAAAAACTGGATCAACGTCACAAATGCGGCAATAATGATAATAAACGCAGGGATTCGGATTTCATCTGGGATAATTCGTTTCAAAGCAGAAATAACCAAATTTGATCCCATGAGGACCACAGTAGCAGCCAGTCCCATTCCTAAGCCATTTTCAGCACTGGATGTGACTGCGAGAGTTGGACAAATTCCAATAACCTGAACAAAAATAGGGTTGTTGGAAACAATGCCACTTTTAAGTCTTTCGAAAAGAGCTCCCATTATTTTCCGCCTCCTTTCAGGCTCGCATGGAAGAGAGCTACAGCCTGATTTACTGCTGAAGTTATTGCTTTGGACGTAATGGTGGCACCAGTCAAGGCCTGAATTTCTTCTTCTCTCGCCGGTGTATCTTTCACCACAGAAAGTTCAACTGCCGGTTTTCCCGCAAACTGGCCGGAAAAAGCAGGCTTCACAGATTCAGCCCCCAACCCTGGAGTTTCTCCATGGGATAGGATACGAATTCCCTGAATGCGACCATCCATACTAATTCCTACCATAAGTTCTATAATGCCGCCATATCCCTTTGGTGTTACTTTAATGTCGTATCCAACTAATTCTTCCCCTTTGTAGCCACCGTTGACTTCGCGAATAAAACTATCTGATGGAAAAGATATGTCTACAGGACGGAAATCTTCCGCCATGGGAAGAGTGGCTCTCATCGCTTCTACTTTCTCTTTTTGAAGTTGACGGGCAATAGGTTCCCTTGTAACTTCATGAACCCAACCAAGGAGTATACCAGCAATGGCTGTAATAACGAAAAGGATCGTTCCGAGTTTCAGTATTTTTTTCACCTATCTCACCTCTCCAAAAATCCGGGGAATCGTAATTCTATCTATAAGAGGAACAAAGAGGTTCATAATGAGGATAGAATACGATACTCCCTCGGCATACCCGCCATAAAGACGAATAAGAGTAGTAAGAAGGCCACATCCCAAGGCAAAAATAACTTGACCTTTTTTCGTCATGGGAGAAGTGGTATAGTCCGTAGCCATAAAAATAGCTCCAAGCATAAGCCCGCCTAAACACATCTCATACAAAGGATTTCCTGACATAAAACCCTGCCGTCCAAGTACCAAGGTAAGAATCGAAACGGTACCTATATACACAACAGGAACATGCCAACTAATAACGTGACGATAGAGAAGATATGCTCCTCCAAGGAGAAGTGCCACTACTGAAGTTTCACCAAGACAGCCTCCCACGTGCCCTACAAAAACATCAAAGAGAGGGGGCAACGCACTTACGCTCCCTTCTTTGAGAAGAGCCAAGGGAGTCGCAGTGGTAACCCCGTCGATTGTCCATGTGGTCATAGCAACGGGCCATGACGCCAAGAGAACAGCCCTTGCGGCTAGGGCAGGGTTCACTATATTCTGACCAATGCCCCCGAAAAAATGCTTTACCACAATCATGGCAAAGACACCGCCTATTGCGGGCAACCAAAGGGGAACAGAGGAGGGCAGATTAAAGGCCAACAAAACGCCGGTAACTATGGCGCTCAGGTCTCCAATAGTCTGAGGTCTCCCCAAAAGTTTTTGCCACAAGGCTTCTGAAAAAACGCAGGAAGCCACTGATACGGCAATAACCCATAAAGCATCTGCTCCAAAGAAATAAAATGCCGCCACAACTGCTGGCGCTAAAGCAATAAGAACATCTCTCATAATGGTCTGAACAGTGTCAGAAGATCGCAAGTGCGGCGAAGATGAGACCATTAGTTTTTTTTCTGCCATGACACAAGCTACCCCTTTCTTCTCATCGCTGCGATGACGGATCTTTTCGCCTCTCGACAGGATTGCACCAAATGGCGCTTAGAGGGGCACATAAAAGAACAGGAACCGCATTCGATACAGTTCATTCCACCATTTTCTTTAAAAGCGTCATACTCATTTCTCAACGACAAGGCGTTGAGCTTAAAAGGAAGAAGTCCCATAGGGCATGCCTCTACACACCGGCCACAACGAATACAGGGATACTCTTCGTAGAGTTGTATCGCTTTCTCAGTAAGGGCCACAATCCCCGATGTTCCCTTAATAACAGGAATGTCAAGACTGTTCACCGAAAGGCCCATCATAGGACCCCCCGCCAGTACTTTTACAGGATCTTTGACAAAACCACCCGCTGCATCTACAAGCTCTCTAAAAGATGTGCCTAACCGAACCCGTATGTTTTTAGGTGTAGCAACAGCATCTCCTGATACAGTTACAATCCTCGTTAAGGTAGATCTCCCCATAACTACTGCATGGCGAATCTCGTACACAGAACAGATATTGCTCACAACACACCCTACATCGGCAGGAAGTTTACCAGATGGAACTTCACGACCGGTTGTGGCGCAAATAAGCTGTTTTTCCCCGCCTTGAGGGTATTTCGTCTCCAAAGCTACAACCGACACCTTGGGGATTCCCTTAAAAGCCTCGGACATTTTCTGAATAGCTGTGGGTTTATTATCTTCTATGGCTAAAATCAACTCCGCGGTAGGGAAAATCTGGAGAAGAATTTTCGCTCCTTCCGCTATTTCGCCACTATGTTCAAGCATTAATCGATAATCGGAGGTAAGATACGGCTCGCACTCCGACCCGTTAATAATAATGCGATCAATAGTACAGTGAGGAGGGGGGGAAAGTTTTATATGGGCAGGGAAACATGCACCTCCCATTCCGACAATTCCAGCGTCTCGGATCATGGCTCTTAATTCATCAGGAGAAAGCCCCTTATACTCTCGAGGAGAAAGAGGGGATTCCTCTTCATATCTATAGTCGTTCTCTACCACTACAGACATTATGTCTGTGCCCGACGGTGTGGGCATAAACGTTACGTCTTTCACTGTTCCCGATACGCTTGAAATCACTGGAACAGAAAAATCCCCCTGAGGCTCTCCTATTTTTTGCCCTACATGCACATAATCGCCTTTCTTCACTGCTGGCATACACGGCGCCCCAATATGTTGAGACATAGGAAACACCAGATCACCTTTAGGCAATAGATCTTCTATCTGTTTATCTGCCGTCCAATGTTTGTTATCGGGAGGATGAACGCCTCCTCTAAACGTTAAAAGTCTCATATTGAACTTTCTAGCCTCCTATTGTCATGTTCTCATGATAAACTATTCTATTCATATGTATGTCTAGGATAGCTTCGCCCAAATATGTATAAATTATACTACATACGTTATACCTTTACTCTTTGTACTATTTTTCTTTATTCGTTTTCCTTCTTTCTACCATATTTTCTGACTTAATTATAGTATTCACGCAAAGAGAAAAAACCCTACAAAACAAAACTTAAAATTAATTAAGAGCTACAAAAGTTGCGCAGATCCCCTTCATCGTTATAATTTCTTATTGCCTTTCGTAGAGCTTCTATGAAAGGCGTTTAATTTTTCTGTACTTTGAAAGGAGGGGACACAGCATGAGGAAAGGAATTACACATACAATCCTCGCTGTTCTGCTGCTCTCCGTGGCCGGGCTCGTTGCATTTACCACTGGTTACCGCCATTTGCACCTCCATTTACGCAGGAAAGGAACGATGCAACCTGAGAAGATACAACTTAAAGATTGGACTCATGAACCTGCAACTGCTTCTTTTTACCAGATAGGTCGATTTATGACCAGCCATTTCTCCCAATCTTTGCCCAATCATGTAAAACCATTTCTGGTTCTTTCCGAGACCACCCAAGATTATTTAGAAACAATGGGTATGCTCGCACGTTTCATTCAGAAACAAAATCCGGCCATTTCGAGAGAAATAGCAGCACGGGAAGCCGCTGCATTTTTGAGATACTCCACCAAATATGGGGCTCCATTGGATTTGGTGGTAGCTGTAGCCAACACCGAAAGCCACTTTAATCCCTTAGCGCGAAGCGCTTACGGTGCCGCTGGCGTTATGCAGGTTATGTGGAAAATTCACTCTAACCTGTTACGCGCTAATGGGATACGAGGAGAAGACGAGCTTCTTCTTCCAGAGCAGGGGATCGCTGCAGGATGTCTTCTTATTTCCAGATATCTTCGAGCTTATGGCTCTCCTGAAAAAGCCTTGGGCCGATATTATGGCGGCCCATCGTCTGTTTACTGGGCGCGGGTTTCAAGGAATCTCTCGAAACTTCAAAGTTACAATCCAGAATCTCGCCTTTAGTTTGAGCATCAAACGGGTGAAGGGCGGGGATGCTTTTTCCCCGCTCTCCCGGTGATAAAATAGCTATACTTACTTAAAGAGGTGAACGCACCATGACTAAAGAAAGCGGGGCTGTTTTAAATAGGAAAGGATCAGACCGCATTACCCGTAGACACCCCTGGATTTTCAAAGGTCATCTTTCCACTCTTCCTCTATCGAAGCCAGGAGATTTGATACCCCTTTTCAATAATCGATCTCAAACTGTAGCCTGGGGATTCTGGAGCCCTGGCGCCCTTTGTGTAAGGGTGCTGTCTTTTGCTCCTCAACGACCAAACCTTAAAGCGCTTCTCACTTCACGACTTGAAAAAAGCCTGGCCCTTCGTAAGCGATGGATAGCTGAGAGACAAGCTTTTCGTCTTATACACAGCGAGTCCGATGAGCTTCCAGGCCTCATTGTGGACATTTATGGTCCCGTAGCATCAATACAACTTCTTTCAGCAGGGTGGTATCGTCATAGGGAGGTTGTTCTTGACTCTCTTTTAGACCTTATCCCCCTTCAGGCTGTTGTTCTTAAAAATGACGTGCGATATATAGAGCAGGAAGGCATTCCCAGAGAGAATCGTCTTTTATGGGGAGAACTGCCCTCGAGTGGGAATGTAGATATAATGTTGGGAAATGTTACAGAGCGAGTCTATCCTCTGGCTGGTCAGAAGACAGGGCTCTATCTTGATGTGCGTTCCTTTCCTTCTCTTTTTAGAGAAGTTGCATGTGGAGCTCACGTATTAGATTGTTTTTCTTTCCAAGGCCATTTCGGCCTTCATGCACTCCACTGGGGAGCGCATTCAGTAGTGGCTGTTGAACAATCGGAGGAGGCCCTTCAAGTTTATAAGGAAAACTTGACACTTAATAAGTTCTCTCCAGATGCAGTAGATTTTCGACATAACAATGCTTTCGACGAGTTACGAAAGATAGAACAGGAACATAGCCTCTTCGATGTCATTATTATGGATCCACCGCCTTTTTCTCCAGGAAAAGCACAAATAGAATCAGCTCGTCGAGGATACAAGGAATTAGCCCTTCGAGCTTATCGGCTTTTGCGCCCTTCAGGCGTACTGCTCTACCTTTGCTGTAGTCACGCATTCTCCAGAGACATGCTTGCCGAAGTCCTCCAAGATGCGGCCCATGATTTACAGCAACGCGTCCGGTTAATACGAGAAGGGCAACAGCCAGAAGATCACCCTGTCTCTCTTGAAATTCCAGAGACTCACTATTTAAAAGGTTTTCTTCTCGAAGTAGAAAAGTAAACTATCAACGGGGCTGGGAAAATATTGTTTCTGCGTCACCTTTGTGTGCCGAAATAGTCAGAGAAATTTCTATTTCACTGGACCTACGTAAACGAAACTCTGCCCCATCTACATCGGAAGGCATATTGTGTCTTGACCATACAGCGCTCATGGTTTCGCTCAATGCTCTCAGAAGGCGACGGGACATGAAATTTTCCCGTACCGATTGCGCACTCATTGAAACCCTGTACAAGTACGGAGAGGTTCTCAACAGTTTAATTTCCCATTTGTCCCTGTACCAATTCGGCGAAGAAAATGGAATATCCAATTTCTCCGTGTGCAAGGCAAGTCCTAAAATGAGCCATAGTAACATGTTTGAAATATATGCGCCAATTCAAAAAAGCGGCACATATATCCGGTTGTCAAAAACATATTTTTACTCTCCTGATAGAAGGATAGATAGATATAAAATCTTTTCTTCTTCTATCATTCAAAATAATATTGATATATTTACGCTTGCTTTATGTAATCCCATTTTGCCATACGGGAAAATAACCAAGCAATTAAAGAAACAACTTCCCCAGGCAATAGAGACAATACGGATAAAACTCCCGTTTCCACAGAAGCAGGAAAAGATAAAAGTTGCGGCACGAATATTCGCCCTTTTTAAAATACTTCTAGGGTCAGCATCAATACAAAAACCATCAAGTTACATTTCAGCCATTCTAAAAAAAGAGAGAGGCAGCATGATGAAAATTGCCCCACTCTTTATGTTTGTCTATCCTTTTTTGGGAGGGTCTTTTTTTACTTCTTGTTAGCAGGGTATGTTCTCAGTTATTCTTTTTATATTCATGAATATAAAAGGGGTGTGCGTAAACGTGGTTTCAACACGTATTGGACCGTATCAATCACATCAGAAAAATATGGCCAAGAAAATTGTTTTGGGTATCCTTGGGACTCAATTTGATGGGGTAGCGATAGGAATTCTTATCGCTAAATTTGTATTGTGGTGCTGGACGCATAACTACACGGCCATACTTGACTTCTCGGGGGTCATATATATTGGGGAACATGTTTTTACTGGAACTCAACAGTATTTTTGTGATTATAAAAAATCCCTGAATGGGGAAATTATTATTCAGGGATTGTCTGACACGTATAAAGAAAAACTTGATTTTTTTAACATTTAGGGTACTTATCACCTTTTATATCATTCAGTGTAATTTCCGAATGCATATCACATATGAGCGCATGGATTTGTTTTCTATCCTGTTCAGTGTATTCTGTTTATCCACCCCAGCGGATATATTACCTCCTCAACCAACGACGGTTCACTTCCAAATTTTTCGGGTGCCGGTTCCGCTTCTTCGTCCCACTCTTTACGGTATTTAAGAAGAAGTTCCTCAAGAGTTTTACTCATAATTTCCATTTTTTTCTTAATGTCTTGTTCTTGCGTTATCCCTTGACGTTTAAGATATTCGCGATAAAAGTTTTTCATTTTTTCTTTTATAATCTGCTCGTCTATTCTTATAAAATGCTCTTTGTATGCTTCCGCCGTTTCTTTATGTTCTTGTATTGATGCCATTCTCCATGCGTACTCCATAGCTATATCACACGCATCGTTATTTTCTTTTATATCTTCTTCTCGGAAAGGGATTTTAAGGATTCTCACTATGTTATCTATGTGAAGTCCTTCTTTACGTATATTTTCAGTTTCTTCTAAAATCAATTTCGCAAGGAGGTTGTTTCGATATTCCTGAAAACGTTTTTTTTCTTCTTCTTTTTGACATTCAGGAACTTCTCTCGGTACATATGCCCCTTTTATATCATTCGGTATAATTTCCGAATGCATATCACATATGAGCGCATGGATTTGTTTTTTATCCTGTTCAGTGTATTCTGTTTCTTCTTTTGAGAGTAAACGAAGATACATATCCACCGCATGGTAACGTTCCACCTTTTGAACCCGTGTTTTCTCATATTCTTTTTCCCCAAGATATTGAATATATTCTTTAAAAGCCTCAGTTAACCATTCTCTGTATATTTCAGGGTGCTCCTTGTCTATGACTCTCATGGGCAGATTAAGGGCCTGCCTCATAGTTTCATATGAAGCGTCCAGTTTTCCTTCTTTATAATCCTCTATCTTTTGCCGAGCAATTCGATTTACAGTGTTTTGTTTGCATTGCAGAAAATGTTTTTCTTCCTCTTCTTCCATATTTTTAGGAACAGTTCTTTTTATATACCCGGCCGCAATGTCACCTTGCATTATTATTTGTGTTAAGTTTGTTATAAGGTCTCTTATCTTTTGCCGGTTCTGCTGTGTAAGAGGTTCTTCCTCAATGAGCCGCAAGGTTTCTTTAACATCTCGATACCGTAATAAAACTTCCCTCTGTTTTTTCGCATACCTTAGCAGAATTTGATTTTCAGCGTCTTCTATACGGCACATTTCCTTGAATAACGCGGAATCGAGGTCCCACTCTGTATGTATATTGTTATACCTATTAGATATCATTTTAGATATCGTTTTCGCTATTTTATCCTTATTATTGCGAGCCTCTTGCAGTTCAGCGGCGGTAAGAGGCCGTTCCCTTCTCCCACAAAATTTCGCGAGGGTTTTTTTGCATGCGGGAAGAGAAAGCTGTAATCGAGCGGCCACCTCCTCCGCTCGCCTAAAATACCAGATACTATCCAAAGACATTCTTTGGATAGAGTCAATCGTCTCGTGGATTTCTTTATCTATATCTTGTATGGGATACTCGTCCGGCATTTTCTCCGTTTCAAGGCATTGTTCGATAGTCAACTCTTTGGGTGTTTTATTTTTTTTTGTTTTTGTAAACATTTTTGGGAATATCTTTTTAAACATGCGTAAACACCATCCTCTTTACTTCCTTATGTATATGATTTACAGTTGTGAATGAACTCTTTTAGTATATCCGTGTTATCCATCTAGGCCTTGAAAACAATCATATACCAAAAGGTCATGCTAAAACAAGTGAGCCTATTTCAGCATTGTTAAAATAATTCAAAGACGTTTTTGTACTCTAAAGGCGGTGAATGTCATTTATTTTTATTCGGGGAATACATATGCCTCCAGAACAATAGCCGAGAGTTTTACGGCGGATGCCCCTTTTTGTCTGTCGTTTTTTTGGGACGAGAAGGATATGACGCAATCATTGCCGTCATTTCGACAGGACGCGTTGTTCGCGCCATCTTATTTGTCGTCATGCCCGTTTGACCCCGCGTTTGACATTCTTTTAGGAGCAGAATACGTATATGATGGCGCACGGACATTTGCGGAAGCGGTTGTCCCCGACACAGATATTCAAGTAGCCCACGACCCAATGTGGACATATAATGCCCGAACCCTGTTTTTAAACCTATATATGGCAGGCGTGGCGGTATGGGAATATGCGCATACGCACGCCTCTTCCGGACGCGCTCCCCTTCCCTCCTTAACCGACACTATTTTGGGAATGGTGGATGATATGGCCATGACGCGTATGCAAACCACTGAGACGCAGTATCGGGATGGAAATTTATCATATCCTTCATGGTGGCATTTATTGGGGCCAGATGAAAAAATCTTTTTGCGCAACACTGTCATTGGAGCCCCACTGAGTACATCTGGGTCATTACTTGCCGTTGTCAATTCATATACGGGGAGATTGACAAATACGTACACCGCAACAAAGTGCGCTCCTCTTTTCTCTACACATAAACCATCTCATATCAAGGTTTTTCTTCCATCAATAAACGCCCAGACATTTAGGGTACTTTTGTCATGCGCTCTTTTTATATGGGGGCGTCGAGCTACAATATGCGCCCATAATGTGTCCGCGTGGGGGCAAAGTTTTATTATGTCATTAAGTGATTTTATGGTGTCTCACCCCTTAAGGGATACGGAACTGCTTATAACAACCCAAAGCCCAATCCCCGCAATAGAACATGTCTACAATGGAACAATGGCGTGGGGCGCCCGGCTTTCCATTAATGCCCTGACCTCTTTCAGAAAAAAGGTCGAAGAAACAACGGGCAATCCAGGAGGCCTTTTAACTTCCTTGCCTGTTGAGACCCCCGCCCAGCTTCCTGAAGATTCTTATTTTGAACTCACTGAAAAGGGTTGGGGACTTAGAAGTTTTGACACCTCTCTTTTTCAATACTGTTCCACTATGGAGCCTTTTACTTTGCAACCAGCTGAAACGTGTCAATCCGAAGAGGTGCAACGATTAAAACACATTTTCGCCATTGAAAAAAAAGAAGTCCTTAATATAAAAAGTGACGGAACTATTTTTGTTTCGTTGTCAGAACCTCCTATAGAGGAATCTGAAAAAGAAACCCGTGTTAAGAAACAACAGGGGAAACGTCGTGGTTTCCTTGTCAATATGCATACACCACAAGAAGAATCCGTGGAAGAAGAGATGACAGACAACGACTCCGATAGCATGAATGCCCTGGACGAATGGGAACACGATATGGACATGCTTGACCATATGTTATCCATGGAAACATACACCTCAAACCCAGACAATATTAACGAGACAGAGAAAACAAGGGAGGATAACGAAAAACCATCCGACCACAATAATGATGAGGCTTTGTAAAAACAAGCCCGCGTGGCATTTTTGTTACAAGTGCTACACTTCCGGATGTATCCGTGGGGAGTACGTCACATTCAGGCAACGCCACATATACTTTATGGAAAGGCTTCAAACAGAGGAGTTGTCTGAATGTATTTACAAGCACAGGTGGAACGTCAAATATATTATGATTCGGAAAGTTCTTTTGGAGTGTATGATGTCAAGGAGCTTTCCACAGGCAAAATACAGTCCCTTGTCGGTGTTCTGCCTGATTTGCTCCCGGGGGAGATAGTTGAGGGGGAGGTCATAGAGCAGACACGCTATAACCCCTACATGAAGGAAAATGAATTGCAGTGGAAAGCACAGGGAAGCATGCTACCGACTCTTCCAGTCACAGAACATGCTATCGAACAATTTATAGCCGGCGGCTTTGCTCAAAATGTTGGTCCGTTTGTCGCTTCCAATCTTGTCCGTCATTATGGGGCAGACACTCTGAATGTTTTGGGAAGTTTGGAAAATTCCGTCTTGGCTGTTTTCTCTGAAGAAATTGACACGGAAAATCTCAACACCTTTCAAGATGCTGTCGCGAAATGGGGAAAAAAGAAAAGCGGAAAAGCTGTATTACAACCATTGCTGGATGTCCCCGGGGTTGGACCGAAAACTGCGGCGTACCTCCTCGCGGGCTGGATTCACAATAAGGCGAAACGTGACGTCATGCTTTTTTTATATAATTGCCGCCTCACTTCGTCCATGGCTGGAAAAGTTATAAAAAAACTTGGGTTGAACGCGCCTGATATATTGCGGGAAAACCCCTATGTCTTATTACAAATAATTTCATCCCTCCCCTTTTCCATTCCCGATAAAATTGCCAGGACTCACGGTATGGCCGCAAATGATATACGCCGTGTTGAAGCTCTCATTACACACGTTTCCAACATTTTGACGTGGAACGCGGGGCATGTTTGCGTTCCAAAAACAATGTTGATTGAAGCATCTTTTAATTTTGCAGATAAAATGAGATGGGTAATTGGCGCAGAAGACCTTAGCCGAGGACTTGACGCAATGATACAAAGCAAATCTCTTATTGAGCAAGAAGCAGAAAATGAGCAGTACATATATACGCCAACGTTTTTTAAATGTGAAACAGCGTCCGCGGAAAAGCTATGTTCTCTCATGACAAGTAACCATACTTTTGTAACTATTCCTAAAGAACGAATAAAGATACTACTGGAAGAATGGAGCCGTAAAGCCAATATTACATTGGACGAATCTCAAAAAAAAGCAGTTTATTTATGTTTGGAAAATCCCGTGTGCATTCTGACTGGTGGTCCTGGGACAGGAAAGACGACCTTGCTGAACGCAATAAAACACATATTGCGGCATAGTGGACATACATATACAGAATGTGCTCCCACAGGAAAAGCGGCTCGAAACATGTCGCAACATGCGCAAACAATACACCGTTTGCTTCAATTGCGTCCTGATTCATACGACATGTACGCACCACAGGAACAAATTAACTCTGATGTTGTGTTTGTTGATGAAAGCAGCATGGTTGATATACAACTTTTTTCATCCTTGCTTCAATCCATTCCGATAGGAACGCATGTTGTATTCGTCGGAGATGCTGACCAGTTGCCGAGTGTCGGACCAGGCGCGGTTCTTCAACACATGCTATCCAGTCAAAAAATTCCCCGCGCCATTTTGGACACCGTACACAGACAAAAACATGGCGGCATTATTGAAAACGCGAATATCATACGAACCATGCAGCCATATACCTCGTCTCCTATACAAAAGTTACATTATACTTCGACTATGACACCCGATAGTGAATTTGCACTTCGTCTTTCCCACAATGACGCACAGATTGTTTCAGAAATTGATTCCGCTATCGGCATTTTGCATCAGCAAGGATTCGACCCGCTACGTGATATACAGGTTATGGCTCCCATGCGTAAGGGAGATGCGGGAATTTATGCTTTAAATGCTCATTTACAAGCGTTACTGAATCCCAATATTCGTATATCCGGGAAAAATTTTCAGACAATGCATCTGGGGCAAAAGGTCTTATGGGCTGAGCAAGACCGTGTGATGAACGTTAAAAACGATTAGGTTTTATATCAACCCCTACCTGGCATGGTTGGGGTATCAGAGTTACCGAACCAGCGAAGGGATTATGATTATTACGGATATTCCTTTTAAAAAAATCAAACAATTTTCAAACTATGGTCTAAAAAGGACATTTTTGTTTGATGGGATTTTCCTTGTGCGGGGGACCGATAATATTCTAGATTGAGAAAAGTGTCATAAAAGAAATATAAGGGTGGAGACGGTTCTGTAACTAACTTGTTTTTTTGCCTTTAGACTGTTTTTGAGATAACAAAAAAACAATAAAGGATTAAAACGACGAGGGTTCAATTCTCCCCGTCTCCACCATAAATTTTGAAAAGGGGAACTTAGGTATAAAAAAATAGAACTGAGTAATTTTACAAAAGAAGAACAGATTCTTTATGATGCAGTGATAAAAAACTTATCTTGCAAAACGGGATTTAACATTCTGGAAATGAATGATGTGATCGAAGAAAAGTTAGAAACGATAGTTAGCAGTTTTAAAAATCAAAGAAAGTCATATGATTACCTTCAACAGTATTGTTCTTATTTGTTGGGGGCAATTTCTGAAGAAGAATTTAAAGAAATCGCGGAAAAATTTGTGAGGCCATATGAGACAAATCTAACGGGAAAAGAAATAGTCTCCCGTTGTCGTCTTCTAAAAAATGTTTTACAGGAACCTTTAACAATCACAGATTACTCTGTATTGTTAAATCTGAATCCCAGTGATATAGCTAGAATTTTTTCTTTAGAAAAAGAATAAAAGAAGAAGAAAATGATAACTCTAAATATCAGAGGTGGTTGAAAATAGAAGGGGTGTTTCCCATGGAAAAAATCGAAAAAAGATGGATGACGACCAAAGAAGCGGCGTACTATACGGGATATTCGCCCAAATATCTGGCGAAACTCCGAGAAACTGGGAATATCGGGAAACGAGTTGCGCCGCCGTACGGAAAATCGAGTAGTGGCGCTGTCAGATACGAAAAAAAGGACCTAGATGAATGGATGGAAAAAAACTTCCAGAAAATTGGTGGCTTTGAAAAAGAGGAGGTGTCGATATGACCCTTCCGACACTTTCGCAATTTTTACTTGATTATGAAGAAATTCGAAAGCTAGCTTCCATTGAGCGTGATTTTGTGTTACCAGGCCTTCCGAGCGGAAAAGTAGCCATTTTGGCAGGTGCGCCTGGTATTGGCAAATCTTTTCTTGCACTGCAATGGGGCATACAACTGGCAGCAGGAGAAAAAATGGCAGGAATTAAAAATTTTTCTTCACCTCCCAGGAAGGTGCTTTTTGGGAGTTTTGAGGACGATTCCAAAGATATTCAGAAGCGCGGCGGCGCTATTATCCGCGCATTTCCAAACTTGCAGAAAAAATTGAACAAATAAACGCTAATTTGGATTGCTTTTCTCTCGTTGGGGAACAGCTCGAACTGTTGCAATCACAAGGGATAGGAATAGTCAAAAATCAAGAAGAAATTAATTTTTGTATAAAAGAATTTAAAAACTACGATTTAGTAATTCTTGCCCCCTTAAGTTGTTTGTCCTATTTAGATGAGACTCACAGAAATGTTACAACCTTATTTTCCGTTTTAGAGAGAATCGCGATTCAAGCCAACGTCGCGATTCTCGTTCTTCATTATATTTCACAGGATATAGATATGATGGCAAATTGTGTTATGACACTTTCTGTACATACAAAAAATAAAATGGAACAAAAAAAATAAAAAATAATTTTAAGCTTTGTTAGACTTAACCATTACAAACCGATTTCTCCCGCGACTTTATATGGGAATAATGACGGAGTGTTATTAGATAGGGCAAATACAAAATAAAACTAACAACATGTGCTTTCGACATAGCTTTCGATTTAAAACAAGTCGAAAGCTACTTAAAAAAGGGAGGTTGCGAAAATAAAAAAGTATCGTCGTTTTTTCTCGGATATATTATGTAACGCTCTGTAGTATTGGTGAAGGCGAAGACGGGGTTATTCATGTTGGAAGATTTTCTTCTCCTGAAGTAGTCGAAAACATTATTAAAACACTGGTCGTCCCTGGAAATTTTCTTGAAGTAGAAGTTACAGAATGGCAACCGGAATCTCAAACGTATTTTTTCAGCGCATTGAATGTTTATAGCTGTCCAGAAGATATGTGTTCTGCATTACGTGGTGGAAGCCAACTTATACGGGAAAATCATTTTTGTGTTGAACAGATACAAGGAGAATCTATAATTTCTTCTGTCGCAGATATGGAAAAAGAAAATGTATCTATAAAAAATCTGGAAATCTTTTTTAATTTATAAAAATATGTTTTTAAGTTTTTCTCTATGTTTTTTTCACCTTCTCTAGTAAAAAAACAAAAAAACTATTTTAAAATTCTTTCCTAAAAGTTTTTCACAGCAATTCTATGTTTATTGTTTTTTCCTATTTTTTGTGCTGGTTTCTTGGCTTTTTATTTTATATGCTATGTTTATTTTAAAATTCTATGTTTTTAGGGAGACTTGTTATGCTACACTCTCCCCTGCTATGGTAAGAATGAACCTTGACAAGAGTTGTGCCGACCTCGGGTAGCGTACAAACCCTGGGGGGGGCGACACACATCATACAGAACACGAGAATGTGGCGTAACGCCTGTAACCATCGGACATTACGTGGATTTACACCGCAAATGGCATACAAAACAAAGGCGGTGTATGCAAAAATAGAAAAATGTGAAGCCAGTCATAGCAAGGGTCGGACGGGGGGTATGTAACTAACCTGCTTTTTTGCTTCATGCCGCTTTTGCGATGACAGCAACCGGGATTAAAATGGGGGACACAAAACAAGTGAGGCAATTGTTTTGTATTTGTAACTAACTTGGCGCGCGCATATGCGCAAGCTATGGGATTTTTAAAAAAATCTATCTATAAGTTTTATTCAAGGGGAGTGGGTCATGAAGAAAAAATTACACTATTATATGGAATTAAAATATGAGATAACGGCTCGTGAACTTCCCAAAAGCCAGGGCGGTGGTCCACAAGCGCTTCCCGTTCACCATCCGCCTCAAGGACAGAGTGGCGGAGAAAAGTGTCGGGAAGCCGGTCCTGGTCAAGGTCGACCCCGGAGCACGGTTCACCGGAATCGCTGTCGTGCGGGAGGACGAGCCTGGCAAGCTCCGTCTCATCGCCGGGCTTGAGCTGGAACACCGTGGAAACGCAATACGGGACAACATGACGAAACGTGCGAACTATCGCCGACGACGGCGCAGCGCAAATACCCGTTATCGTGCGCCACGTTTCAACGACCGGCGCCGACCGGATGGGTGGCTGCCGCCGAGCCTTCGTCACCGGGTTGACACGACCATGTCGTGGATGAGGCGGATTATGCGTATCGCCTCCGTCTCCGGGTTCAGCGTTGAGTCCGTTAAATTTGACACGCAAAAAATGCTGAACCCCGAGATTTCGAGGAAGGAATACCAGCAGGGAGAACTCGCAGGATACGAGGTACGGGAATACCTGCTGGAAAAGTGGGGGCGTAAGTGCGCTTACTGTGGAGCAGAAAATGTGCCGCTCCAGGTGGAGCACATCGTCCCGAGGGTACGGGGCGGCTCCAATAAGGTGTCCCGCCTGACGCTGGCGTGTCAGGAGTGTAACCAGTCCAAAGGAGCCAGGTCGATTGAGGAGTTCCTCAAGGGCAAGCCCGAACTCCTGGCACGTATCAAATCTCGTGCGCTCACTCCGCTGCCCTCCGTCGGGGCGGTCGATTCAGTAACCGTCCTGGCAAGAGACACTCTGCGTGTCCGCTGCACCGGACGGGGGTAGTACGCCCGAACGCTCCCGGACAAATACGGATTCCCGAGGGCGTATTTGCCGCACAGCAAGTGCTTCTTCGGATTCCCCACAGGTGGTATGGTGCGAGCGACTATCCCTAAAGGAAAATACAAAGGGACGCATGTCGGAAGAGTAGCTGTTCGTACGAGAGGAACCTTCGCATTGTCCGGAAATAAAGGGACTATAGATGTCAATAGCAAGTACTGTACGCTGCTCCAGCGTTCTGACAGATACAGATACACAATAATGAAACAGATGCAGGGGCAAAACCCCCCCCACTTAACCCCTGCGGGGTTTGAAGTGGGGCAATGTCGATGGATTGAGGATGGTCTTGAGATTCCTCTTCCAGAGCGTTAACAAGCCGCAAAAGGGAGGGGCAGTATGTCGGATTCGCACGTTGCATATATGGACATTATCATGTTTAGCCATGAAAAAATAAAGAACGGCGCGCGGTATTGTAACATGCGCTATATGCAAAAAAACGAAAAGCTTCCATCATTAAAAACACTTGCCTCATTTTTCTTTTGTGTGGATTTTATAATGACACGAGAAACGGGATTGCCATGTTTTGGACTCACGTATATGGTTAGTTATGATGGGGCGCTTACGGTTGACGAAAACCAAGACAAGTATTACATGGCGCGTAATCCTGAAAAACATGTTCATCCGGAAATGGACTGTTTTAGCGATAACGAAATACGCGTAATGGAGATGGTTATTGCAAAAACGTTAGAAATAAAGACTCCCCATACACAGACACTCGCATGGCGGAAGGTTCTTGATGCGTTAAAGGGACCGGGACAGACATTTCCTTTCGTGGTTCCATACTCCTTCGCGTTTGACCAAGACCCAGCGGAGAAAGACCCCGAAGAGTTGACGTCGGAAGAAGAGCGGTTCGTGGGGAATGAGGACGACCTTTTTTGCCATTCTCTTGAGATGGGATTATAACACGTCAAATTACCCGCCACCTATCCGGAACGTTAGTGTTCTGGGTTGAGGCGGGGGGTAATTAAACAATGTCAATAGAAGAAAGGGAGGATGATTATGTTGTATTCAAATATGTCATGGATGGATATTATTCCTAACAGCCAATATAAGGCGAAAAGTGTTATTGGGAAATATAAGCAGATGTATAAGGATGATTCTAAAAAATCTTCTTTTCCGGAAATGTGTATTTCCTCTTTATTTTATGTGGATATGATGACTACGCGAGAGAAAGGAGTTCCATGTTTTGGATTTACATACATGGTTAACTCCGACGGGACTCTTACAATTCAAAAAAGCCAGCTAGAGTTTTGTATGGCAGAAAACGCCTGTGAATTTAAGAATAGCATGTTTTTTGAGAAGGAAAAAGAATTTATATTAGAAACGTGTACATTAGAAATGAAGACTCTCCATACACAGACACTCGCATGGCGGAAGGTTCTTGACGCGTTAAAGGGACCGGGACAGACATTTCCTTTCGTGGTTCCATACTCCTTCGCGTTTGACCAAGACCCAGCGGAGAAAGACCCCGAGGAGTTGTCATGGGAAGAGGCAAGGTTTTTATGGGGTGAGGATATTCTTTTCTGTGATTTTTCTGATTTCGGACCAGAATTCTTTTGAAGTCTCGTGTATGTCCACAGAAAACGTAAAGGTACATATGTATAGGAAAAATGTTTACAGGAGAGTCACCCATGTTTAGAAATAGACAAACTGATTATGCTGTCCCAACAGGCGAAATTATCGAAGAACATGTTAAATACCTTCACATGTCGCAAGAATGTTTTGCACAGAAAATGGGGCTGACACAAGAAGAGACATGTCAGCTTTTTGAAGGAACGCTGCCTGTTACACCATCTATGTCCATAAAACTTGAACGCATTTTAGGTGTCTCGTCATCCTTCTGGCTGCGGTTGGAAAAATTATACCGCGAAGATATGCGGCGATTGGCAGAAACACAAAAACGAGAAGTCAGTGATAGTAAGGGGTAGACGGGGTTTGTAACTAACCTTACATCTCTTTTGTTTCATTGACGCTTTTACAATGAAACCTGGCGCTCGCGTATGGCGCAAGCCATGGGATTAAAACCAAGAACAAAAGAAAAGAGATACCTCTCCTCCCTCTTCACAGAATGCTCAAAAAAATAATAAATTCGTTTTCTATGTTATTTTTACTGTTCCTCTGTTTTTTTACAATACATATTTTATTTTATTTGTTTCTTTATTTTTGGGAAATAAGCTATGTTTATTTTTTTATTCTATGTTTATGTAGGGGGGCTTGTTACGCTACCCTGCCTCCTGCTATGGTAAGAATGAACCTTGACAAGAGTTGTGTCGACCCCCAGTAGCGTAAAAACCTCGGGGGGTCGACATACATCATACAAAGCAGAAGAATGTGGCATAACACCTGTATCCATCGAGTGTTACGTGAATCCACGCCACAAATGAAATACGAAATCAAAGTCTTTATTTTCCAAACACTCAAGGCACAGAGACCGGATATTGTTTTGCAAGAGATGTTTTTTGGCCCCTACTCCGCTTCCGTGGCTTGTGACGCATGCGATCTTGAGATGAGCGGCGAGATGTGCATGGAGCATGCGTTTTACATAAAAGATACTCGATTTAAAATTAAAAAATCACCTACCTGTCGACACACTATCCGCCTCTGTGGGTATCTTTTCGCTTAAGTTTTTACCCCCACAAATTGAGCATCTCTTTCCACCACATATTATAAGTACTATCCCTGTAATAATCAGTATCGGACCCAAGATCCATCCTATAATAGCGAAAAAGAACATTAGGATCGCTCCAATTAACAAACAAAGAAGACCGCCAGTTAAGTTTTTCTTTGTTCCAACAATTCTCTTGCAATTCTCACAATACATATCCGCCATATAAAAACGCCTCCTCTAAAAAATAATATAATAATTTATGAAATTAAATTATCAATGTTCACGACACTTTATCTAAACATCAATGTTTATTTGTTTTTAAGCTCCCGTCTCATTTTTTCAATATAATCTTCACTCTCCTGAGAGATTTTACTATCTCGTGTTTCCGTTTTTTCCTCCATGTTATTTTCACCGATAGTATCTTCATCTATAGCCAGATGACTTCGGTCCACCTGGTGGGGGAGATACCGGAATCCCATAACAAACTCGACATCATCCAAAATATCAAATGGATATAGACGGAATTGGCCATCAATATCCGCTACAATGAGGTTCCCATTCTCAGACATCCCCAAAATGGCAACAGCCACTTCACAGCGACGGTCATACTTGCCAGTACTATTTATGTCCGCTATATCGCCAAAAAGTCCATGGTCTCTTGTGCGATATCCAATTCTGCGAAGCGTAGATGATGTGGAAGCTATGCTATCTTGTTTTCGGTATGTATCATCACTCACAAAAGCCAACGCCGTTGCCCCCTTGGCAAAAGCGTTGCGCAAGGACTCCTCTTTCACTAAAACCTCATCCTTATCTTTAAAAATAAGAACCTGGTAATCGTCTTTGTTTAACCGGCATGCCTGAGATGTTTTTTTGTATCCAAGATACATGCTGTGAGGGGTATTCAAGTACGGCCGACGAGTCGCTTTCCATAGCTTACTTGCCATTTCAACGTCGATATCAATATCTGTCGCTACACTAAAGGATTGTAGAAGAGCGACATATGCCTGGGACGGAGTACTTTTTATTTGTTCTTTCTGTGATTCGGCAATCCCGTCAACTATCGTATTCCGTATTATGTTTTCGATAAAAGCGTGTCCCTGAATTGGAGCGACAAAAAACAGAAGTCCACATATTCCGAGTACAGTCATGTTTTTGATTGAACAAACTTTTTTCATGAATATAAACCCCCCAGTATAATTAATTTAATTTTAATAACCTCAGTTGCAAGCAGTATCTATATACTCATTTTAACCTTCTTTAATTTAATTGTTTCGTGCAATTTTAATATTATATAAAGTCCTTACCCTTGTCAATTATAGAGTCTTCATTGTTACCGAACAGCGATAATGTCAGTTGAAAAGGGACAGCAAAAATGTCATGTTTATTGAATTATGAGAGGAGAAAAGTTGTTGTCCCAGAAAGAAGCAAGGCGCGTATCTATAATTAAAAAGCTGGTAGAAGATATCCTTACAGTTAATGGGGCATCACTTTTGCTGGAGCTGAGCAAACGCCAGATATACAGACTTAAGGAGGTATTCAGCAAGGAAGGTGCCAGTGGACTGGCCCACAAAGGGAGAGGGCGATGTGCCCATAACAGGACATCTAGTGATATCAGGAGCCATGTGATGGATCTGGCCACTAGAGTGACGCCGGAGGCAAGTTGTCAGCATATAGCAGAGATGCTGGAAGAGGATAAGGGGTGCAAGATCAGCTCGAAGCCGGTTGGACGCATTCTCCAAGAGACTGGAATACCCCTTGCCCCACGCTCATAAGGCGCCGAAAGGAAGCCATCCAGAGGACGCATGCCGTCCACCAAGCTTCTGGTGCAGATCGATGCAAGTCCCTTCGAGTGGCTTAGTCCTGTAAGAGGGAATCTTCATCTTCATGACGCGATAGACGATGCCACCAGTAATATACTGGCTCTCTGGCTGGACAGATCCGGGAACTGCACGGCCTAGCTTCATGTCATGAAGGGGATGTTCGAGAGATGGGGAGTTCCAGAGAGACTATATAGTGACCGCCACGGCATATTTTTTCCGGTGAACTCCAAGCCAGCATTGGAGAAAGAGCTTGCAGGCAGGAGAGTCTCCCTTTCACAGTTCGGCAAAATCATGGAGAGATTGGGTGTGACTCACATCAAGCCAAACTCCCCTCAAGCAAAGAGAAGAGTGAAAGGCTATGGGGAGCCTTTCAACATAGGCTTGTGGGTAGATCTAAGGAGAAAGAGTATAACCTCCATGAAGGAAGCCAATGCCTCCTTCCGGAAACAGAAGATTCGGAGTGAAACCCAAAAGCAACATGTCATCCTTCAGGTTTCTTCCCATGAACTGGATCTTCTCCTGGTTAAAGAACATGGGAGAAAGGCGGACAAGGAGCCCAGGATTTCATACGAAGGGGTAAAGTATCAGCTTAGGGATCAATGAGACAAAGTGGTGGCGCCGAAGCCCGGAAGTCCCGTTCATATTCTTATACATATGGATGGTCATCTTTCGGCTAGAAAGGAAGAGGATCATTTCTGCCTGACCGAATTTGAGGAAAGGGCTCGGATGGAAACAGAAGAAAAACAGATACCCCTGGGGAAAGCCAACATGGGAGGGTGGATCATCCTTGGAGGCTCCAGGGTATGAGGAAACAGGTTATGGAGAAGAGAAAGGAAGTAAATGTGACTTGTGAATGGACAAGAGCATAGGGCTTTGAGATCATGACATTTTTGCTGTCCATTGACATCATAGAGTCTTAATAATCTTTAGACGGGCCAAAACAGTGACAAAGAGAACCCATCAGCAGGCGTTAATTGCGGGAATACTTTTGGGGCTGGTGCTTGTCCATCAAAAGAAAAAAACATCCAATAGTGAAAGTGATGGAGAAAAACAAAATGTCGCTTTACGACAGATAGTCCAAGCGCCTCTTTTTAAGCAGGTTGACTTTGGAAATATGCATACAAGCAAAATAGCAAGGTTATTGTCTCGTATTCCTCTTCTGCAAAAAGACGCGGTAAAAGGTATCGCCAGTAATAAAGAACAGGACATGTTTGTGTTTGTGTCTGATTTTATAAATCAGACACGGAACCTGACCCCGGAAGAGAACTTTTTCTTTGTCCTTGGGTTTATGGACCCCTTTATTTTTACGGAGTTATTCCCTGTATCTAAAAAGCAAGAAGAAAGCCCTGAAAATACAGAAGAAAATACAGAAGAAGATGAAGAAGAAGATGAAGAAAACGAGGGGTAATTTTTGATAGCACATGCGGGGCCGTACACATAAGCCCCGCATGTTTCATGTATATACAAGGTATATCATCTATTTACTTAAGGGACTTAAAGAACAACAGAGAACTTCTGAATTCATAAATAAAGGAGTGTGTATTGCGATGATAGACCCATTATTGTGTGCAGTAAGTATTGTACTTTGTTCAATACTTTTAGAAAAATCTATAGAAGAAGATTGTGTTCGCAAAGAAGCAAAAAAAATGTTTAAAGAACAAATATCGGAGGCTTCTTTTGTTCCTGTCTCCGCACGAATTGATAATAAATATATTGTTGTCATAAGTATACTATTTTGGGTATATGACATACGTTTTATTTTTATGATTGTCACGGGTTTGTTTGAAAATGGGATATTTGTATGTATGTTTTTGATGTGCTTATCAGGGGTCGTCGTATTTTTCTTTGGGCGTTTATATATTTTGGCATATAAAAAAGCCGACGAATCCCCAATAGCATACTCGGTACAAGCGATTAGTGCAATAACTTTTGTTTATGCGATAGTTTGTGGGGGTTTAGAGTTTGTTGGTCTGTATTTCCCATTGTTATAAAGAAAACTTGAGAGTAAACATGATATTAATAGCCTTGGTGATAATAAAGTTTACATTATGCATAGTGACATTCAACTTTGACCCTATGGAGTTGATATTTACATCTTAATATTGTATGGTTAAAATACGTTATATACAATTTCTTTTCAAAAATAAGACAAGAAAGGAAGTATATATATGTCAGCAAAAGAAAACGTCAATAAAAAATATGCTATCTTAGGCTTAATAGTTTTCGTTGTTGTTATTGCGGTTGGGATGGTGGTTATGACAAGGCCGGATGGAACAAATACCCTTTCATCAAAAAAAGATTTCGTGTATGTAAACCAAGGATATCACGGTTCGCAAAGTGAATATCCTTTTCGAAATATTGAGACATGGATGTCCACTGACTTTTTTACGTTTATAAAAAAGCAATTGAGACACTATGACATGAAAGAAGAGGAAACACTTTATAAATATTACTGCACCTTATATGATGGGCCATATATCCCTTTAAAGGAGTGTTACACTGATATATTGCGGGATATTTCCTACGCGTATAGGGAGTTAAAAATGCCTGCGGAGGACATTAATTATATTGTTCGTAGCGGGATGTTGAATACAAGCATTAAATATAAATGCACACCTAAATTGCAAAAAAAATATGACGAAATAGGGTTTACCGACGAAGCCTTAAAAGGCATGATAAGAAGTTCCTTTATAGAGTTTTTCCATGTAAAGGAGCCTGGAGAAGAGGACGAAGAAGAGTAAAAAATCAATTGTATTTTTTATTATACGGGGGATTCCATATATGGGATTTCCCGTATTTTTTATGTATATATCAATGTTCCTAAACCCTTAATATTATTTCTACTACGTCGGATATACATTCTCAATGTTAATGATAATAATATGTAGATGAAAATATTTTTTGTGAAAAGTCGTATTGTGTTTTTCCCCCCCTTGTTTGTGCCTCCTTCTTTTGTGTATTGTAAAAATATCATGTAGAAAAGAAACACAAAAACAATACATAAGGATAAAGGAGCGAATGTTTATGACAAAGAAAGGGAACAAAAACACAACCCCCAAGAAAAAGGTAATCGTTGAACCCCCCGAGTACACAGGGTTTAAAAATAATCATCAGTTTTTATTTGCGTATGCTGTTCAGCGGGCGAACCTGCTAAACTGCCTCGGCCGGCTCTTCTGCCAATTTTCTAACCTCCTCGGCAACGACAGCAACCCCCCCCCGCTTCTCCTGCTCGTGCCGCTTCAATAGCCACGTTTAACGCCAAAAGGTTCGTTTGGTCTGCAATTTTAGTAATAGTCTCTACGAAAAAATTTACCCCCACAATGAATCTCATGATTGATTTGGCCAACTTAGTTCATCAAACAGATTATCGCGAGAAAGGAAGAAC
>NZ_DHFC01000005.1:0-433 GCF_002400205.1 Aminobacterium sp. UBA4834
GTGATTTTTATTCTGGAATAAAAGTAAGGTGGCAAGATGGCATTTGGGAAGTAGTAGAGTATCAGCACCATAAGATGGGGCGTGGAGGGGCTGTGGTCCGAACCAAGCTTAAGAATGTCGAGACAGGCTCCATCGTTGACACCACTTTCCGTTCCGGAGAAAAATTTGAAAGAATTATCTATGACGAAAAGCCAGCTCAGTTCCTATATCAAGAAGGGGATAATTACGTTTTTATGGATATGGTTTCTTATGATCAGCTTTATATCCCTAAAGATGTACTTGGAGATGCGGCCAATTACCTCACTGACAATCTTGAGGTGCAGCTTGAGATGTTTGAAGGACGAATTATGGGTGTGGAGTTGCCTAAGAGCGTAGAGCTGAAAGTCATAGATACTCCCCCTGGATTTAAAGGTGACACTGTTTCTGGAGGAGG
>NZ_DHFC01000005.1:561-881 GCF_002400205.1 Aminobacterium sp. UBA4834
GGTGACACTGTTTCTGGAGGAGGCAAACCGGCAACTCTTGAGACAGGCATCACTGTTACAGTTCCTATTTTTGTGGAAGTAGGAGATACAGTTGTTGTCGATACCCGCAGTGGCGAATATCTTGAGCGGGCTAAAAAATAGAAAATAGGGGAGGGCGGGCCATGAGTGCTAAAGAGAAAATAGCATTTCTGAAAGGGTTGTTGGCTGGTCTCAATATGAAAGATGAGACAACAGTGAAAGCTTTTCAAGCTGTGACGGAGGCTTTAGATGCTCTAGCTGAGGAAATAGAAGAGCATGGAGATCTTATTGAAGAGCAGCAG
>NZ_DHFC01000005.1:1022-31532 GCF_002400205.1 Aminobacterium sp. UBA4834
GAGATCTTATTGAAGAGCAGCAGGATTTATATGAAGAGCTTGCTGATGATTGGGCCCTGCTCGATGAAGATCTTGATAAACTAGAGCGCTCTTTTGCGGAGATTGTAGGGGAAGACTTTGAAGGTGGCGAGGAAGAGGAAGAAAGCGACTTCGATGAAACGTATGAATCGGTGTCTTGCCCTAAATGTGGCCATGTTTTTTACTACCAACCAGAAATGTATGAAGAAGACGAGCCCCTTCAGTGCCCAAACTGTGGGGAGTCTTTTGCTTTACCGGCAGAAGAATAAAACCGGATAGGAGGTTACGGGATGGATAACATTCGTGAAGACCTGGATTTTGAATCTCAGGAGAGGAATACTGAACAGGAAGAAATTCTAATGGAAGAACAAGGAATGGTAGAGGAACGAACTGTTCAGGGGAATGTTCACATCTCGGAAGAAGTTATTACCGAACTTGCAAAAAAGACTTTAACTATCATCCCAGGTGTGCAACCGGCAAGCCCCGGCCTTGTTTCAAAACTTGGTTTAGTAGGGCGGAAATCCATAGATGGGGTCAAGGTGTCGGTAGAAGAAAACGTTACGCCACCAATAATTACTGTGGACGTTTTTGTTTTGGTGAAATATGGTCTTCGCATTCCAGATGTAGCGTGGGATGTACAGGAGTCTATTAAAAACAATCTTGAGCAATATACTGGATACCTTGTGAAAGCTGTTAATATCAATGTGCAGGGGGTTTTTTTTGACGACCGTACCTCTCAACAAAATCAGCCTGGGCAAATATCTCCTGATCTTGAACATACTGTCGAAGGTCATGAGGTTAAAACCGAGCCTGGCGAAGAAGCTGATTTGAAATAAGCTTGATAGCATATATGTTCGACAGGCCGGCTAAAAAGCCGGCCTGTCGTATCCTGGGGGTGGTGAGACGTGTATCTTTACTGGAAAAATACAACTCTTGGAAGTATCAATTTTTCCAAGGAGGGGGTTTCTGCTTTTATTAATGCAATGCTTATGCCTTCTTATACGTGCAAGGAAGTGGCTCTTTCCAGAAGCGAAAGTTCTCTTTATATTGTATTATCCATGCCTCATCCCCATAATGTTCTTGAAGTTAAAATGCTGGAAGATAAGCTTTCAGACGCTCTCTCTGCTATGGGGTTAGGTGTCCATATTTCATGGACAGAAGAAAAGAAAGAGGCTGTTCGAAAAGAGCTTCCCGTTCAACTTCAGAAACCTTGGTTTTGGGCTGCTTGCGCCGCAGGAGTAACGGCTCTTGTCCATTTGCGTATTCGAGGCATCCTCTGGACGGCCGCAGTTGGTATCCTTACTTATTTAGTGGCTCAATATGCCCTTTCTAATAATGGTCAAAAAGCGATACGTGGTTTTATACAATATATTCGAGAGATCATCAGGAGGTAAATGTTGAGTAGAAACATCCTTCCCCAAAAAAGGCGCAGATCGCGAGAGATCGCTCTGCAGGTTTTATATGCTCTTGATATTCGTAATTGTGACTCAGTAGATCAGATTCTTGATTTTTATCCCGGGGACGATGAGGAACCGGATGTAGTATCTTATGCAACTGTTTTAGTAAAAGGAGTCTGGGATTCTCGTTTTGAAATCGACACTCTTATCAGAGAACATGTGGTAGGTTGGCGGCCTGAACGTATGGTGGCTGTTGATAGGGCTGCTCTTCGTCTAGCCATTTTCGAGGGCATTATAAAGCAGATGATACCTATCCCCGTGGCTATCTCCGAAGCTGTAGAATTGGCGAAAGCTTTTGGAACAGAAGAATCTGGACGATTTGTAAACGGAGTCTTAGGAAGAATCGTTCGAGCACTTTCTCTAGCAGAAAAGGATGAAAATCATGTCGGGGATGACTCTCCCCACTCTCACAGTTGACGAACTTACTTCTCGCATACAGGCCCTTTTTTATGCTGATGCAGTTCTTCAAAATCTTGTAGTAGTAGGTGAAATAGCTGAGATTACAAGACATACGAGTGGCCATGTATACTTCACTCTCACTGGGGATGAAGGGCGTCTTTCATGTGTTTTATTCAAATCTGATGCTGCTCGTGTCCCGTCATGGCCTAAAAAAGGGGATGAAGTCTTAGCTGAAGGTCGTATCGGTTTGTATCCGCCCCGTGGAACATATCAACTTTATGTGCGTCGTTTAACACCTCTTGGGGTAGGAGCTGCTGCTCGAGCTAAAGAAGAGCTTCGTTTACGCTTAGAAAAGGAAGGTCTCTTTGACCTGCGGCTGAAGAGGAAACTGCCTGACATTCCAAAGAAAGTAGCGGTTATAACTTCAGCTACAGGGGCTGCTATCCGAGATGTATTAAAAGTATCACATAATCGTTTCCCTCAGTGTGACATTATAATTTTACCCTGCCTTGTTCAAGGATACGATGCTCCTGTAGACATTTGTACGGCTTTCAGCCGAGTCCGCACTCTTAATTCCATAGATGCAGTGATGCTTGTACGCGGTGGAGGGAGTCGAGAGGATCTTAATCCTTTTGATGACGAGAGGGTTGTGCGGGCCATTCGAAGCTGTCCCTTCCCTGTTGTAACAGGAGTGGGGCATGAGATCGATATGACATTGTCGGATCTTGCCGCTGATGTAGCTGCTTCTACGCCATCTGCAGCTGCAGAACGACTTTTTCCTGATAAAATTGACCTTCTCCGTAGAGTAGAATATCTTTCTTCTTCGTTGCTTGGTGCCGTGAGAAACGATGTTAGAAATTCACAAAGAAACCTGAATCTTTCTCAAGATGCGCTCACGGGAATTATGCACACATTAGTTCGAAAGAATGAAAAAGAGCTCTTTGATATTCGGAAAGACATGCTTCGACTCGTTTCCGCCCGTTTTCAGGAAAACAAGAAAGCCTTAATAGCAGCGATAGGGGCTCTTAATGCCCTTTCACCTCTCTCTATCCTTTCGCGCGGTTTTATTAGCTGTACGAGAGAAGATGGCACAGTGGTCAGTTCGGTGAAACTTTTACACCCTGAGGACAAGTTGGCTCTTTCTTTTATTGATGGGCGAGCACTGGTTCGAATCGAAGAAGTGCAAAGTTCATAGGAGGAGAGGTAGATGGCGTTGCCTTCACCAGTTTCTTGGGATGCAGAGAAAAACAGGCTCAAAATTCTAGATCAAAGACAGCTTCCATGGAAGGTGTCTTTTCTCTTTTGTAGTTCGTATCTAGATGTCGCCGAAGCCATAGAGACTTTAGCTGTTCGTGGAGCGCCGGCTATAGGAGTTACAGCTGCATATGGAGTGGCCCTGTCTGCCCTACATGGGGAGAAAAAAAGCGTAGATTTGGCGTTGAAAAGACTTGCTTCCACCAGGCCTACGGCTGTTAACCTTTTTGGGGCACTTCATAGAATGAAAAAACGAGCGGCAACGTTAGGTAGCAAGGTTTTGTTTACAGGACTTCTAGAAGAAGCCCATAAAATTTTAGAAGAGGATTTAAAGGCGAATCGACAGATGGGCGAATTGGGGCAAACCTTATTCCCTCAAAAATCTATAGTTTTAACCCATTGTAACGCTGGGGCTTTAGCAACTGCTGGATATGGCACTGCACTTGGAGTTCTGCGAGCTGCTCGGGAACATGGGAAAGAGATCAAGGTTTTTGTAGACGAAACTCGGCCAGTTTTTCAGGGAGCCAGGCTAACAGCGTGGGAGCTCCTTCAAGATGGTTTCGATGTTACTGTAATTTGCGATAATATGGCGGGGGCATTAATGCAAAAAAACGCCATTACTTCTGTTATTGTGGGGGCCGACCGGATTGCTGCCAATGGAGACGCAGCGAACAAAATAGGTACCTATAGTCTTGCTATTTTAGCCCATTACCATCAAATCCCTTTTTATGTTGCAGCTCCTACAACAACCATTGATTACTCTGCGAAGGCTGGTTCTCATATTTGTATAGAGGAGAGGGATGGTACTGAAGTTCGAACTTCTTTGGGGAGTCCCCTTATTCCAGATTCTTTTCCTGTTTGGAATCCCGCTTTCGATATAACCCCTTCGCAGCTCATTTGCGCTATTATCACTGAAAAAGGCGTGGTATTCCCGCCTTTTATTGAAAATTTGGCGAAGCTATAACAATCAGTTCTTATCCGAGGAGGAGTATTCTTATGAAGGATCGCATTGCGAACATATCATTGGCTCCGAGTGGCTATAAAAAAATCCGGTGGGCGTGGCATTTTATGCCGGTTCTCAATGCTTTATCGGAGGAATTTTCTTCTACTCAGCCTTTTCAGGGGATGACTCTTGCTGCGTGCTTACATCTTGAAGCCAAAACGGCATGTTTGCTCCTTACCCTTAAAAAACTTGGAGCTGAAGTATGGACTGCTGGAAGTAATCCTCTTTCCACTCAAGACGATATTTGTGCCGCCTTAGTTTCTGAAGGGATCCATGTTTTTAGCCATCATGGAATGACGGAGAAAGAATATACAGAAAATTTAAGAGATGTTCTTACGTCTCGCCCTCAAATTCTTATCGATGATGGTGCGGATCTAACTGCTATCCTTCACGCGGAATTTTCTCATCTTGTATCAAGCGTTCGAGGAGGAGCAGAGGAAACTACCACAGGGGTCAAAAGACTTAAAGCCATGGAAAGGGAAGGCCTTTTAAAGATCCCTTTTCTTGCTGTAAATGACGCATATAGCAAATTCCTTTTCGATAATCGCTACGGCACTGGACAATCGGTGCTCGATGGCCTTATGCGAACTACGAACATGCTTATTGCTGGGAAAAAAGTGGTAGTTGCGGGGTATGGATGGTGTGGTCGAGGTGTGGCCATGCGAGCTCGCAGCATGGGAGCCACTGTGATTGTTGTGGAGACAGATCCTCACAGAGCCTTTGAAGCTCTCATGGATGGGCATCAAGTAATGGATATGAAGCAGGCAGCTCCTTTGGGGGATATTTTCTTAACTTTGACAGGAAATACTCGTGTGATTCGACGTGAACATTTTGAGCTCATGAAGAGTGGCGTGATTTTAGCAAATGCCGGGCACTTCGATGTGGAAATCTGTAAGGAAGATCTATTATCTCTAGCTTGTTCTGTAGAGTCGACACGAGATAATATCGAGACTTTTACTTTCCACGATGGTCGGAACGTTCATCTTCTTGGCGAGGGACGGCTTGTAAATTTAGCCTGTGCTGACGGTCATCCTATTGAAATTATGGATTTGAGTTTCGCATTGCAGTTGGAAGCTGCTCTGTACCTGGCTACGAATAGTATGAAGCCAGGTGTTTATGGAATACCTCTGGCTCTTGATCGTCGCGTTATGGAAGTTAAACTTGCGTCAATGAATATTTCGTTGGAGAGCCTTACTCCTGAACAGGAAAAATATATGAAGAGCTGGGAGGAATAATACATGGCCTGTCTCTTTAAAAATGTTTACGCCTATGACGGACAAATGTCTCATGCCTATCTCTGTGATGTACTCGTAGAAAAAGGCTATATCTCTCGAATAGAAGGAGCGGGAAGAATAGCAGAGGAACACTTTTCTCTTATAGATTGTGATGGCAAAAAAGCACTACTCCCAGGTTTTGTGAATGGGCATACTCATGCTGCAATGACTCTTCTTCGAGGGTTAGGGGAAGAAACGCCTTTGATGACATGGCTTAAAGAGCAGATTTGGCCTATTGAAGCCAAATTGACTCCAGAGCGAATCTATTGGGGGACAGCTATTGCCCTTTTGGAGATGGCCTCGTGTGGGGTTACTTGTTTTGCCGATATGTATTTTGAAATGGATCAAGTAGCCCAGGCGGCAGAGATGATGGGGATGAAATGCGGTCTTTCCAGAGGGCTTATTGGTGATGACCCGAAACGAATTGAGGAGAATCTAATCCTTATCGATGAATGGCATGGGAAAAACGGACTTATAACGGTTCAACTTGGCCCTCATTCTCCTTACACTGTCCCTATGGCCGCCATGAAGACTATTGCATCTTTGGCAATAGAACGGAACGTTCGAGTTCATACACACTTCCTGGAAACGGAGTGGGAGTTATCATATCTTGAAGACGAGCTTCATTGTCATCCTGTTGATTATTTAGAGAAAGTTGGTTTGCTTGAAACCCCTGGAACGATACTTGCTCACGGCGTGTGGTTCCCAGTAGAAGACATTTCGTCTCTTATTGGCACAAATGTGACTATCAGTCATAATCCAAATAGCAATTTAAAGCTTGGTAGCGGAATTATGCCTCTTCCCCAAATGCTCAATGCAGGGCTTCATGTTTCTTTAGGGACAGATGGGGCTGCCAGCAACAATAGGCTTGATATTTGGGAAGAAATGCGCCATGCCGCTTTGATTCATAAAGGAGTGCATAAAGATCCTACCATAGTCAGAGCCAAGGAACTCTTAAACATGGCAACCCTTTGGGGTGCTCAGAGCCTTGGGTTTGAAAAAACAGGATTGATTCGGGAAGGCTGGGATGCGGATCTTGTTTTAATTGATCTCGATACCCCTCACTACCTTGGCTTTGACGAGGAGAATCTTCCCGTATATATTGTCTATGCGGGATCTTCAGCCGATGTGGAGGCGACCATGGTGAAGGGGCGATGGATATATTTTAATGGAGAATTCCCCTCAGTTGACAGGGAAGAAATATTATCTCAGGCTGCAGAGGCCCGTAAAAATTTGATTCGTAAGTAATGTGAAAGAAGGGGAGAATAAATGCACTGGAGAACAGGGAAAGAAATACGCTCTCTATTTATTGACTTTTGGATATCGAAAGGGAGCAAACATTGCCCTAGCTTTTCATTAATACCGAATGATCCTACATTGCTTTTTACAATAGCTGGTATGGTCCCATTCAAGCCTTACTATTTAGGGATTGAGCAGCCAGATTTTACGCGAGCGGTAACTTCTCAGAAGTGTGTTCGAACAAATGATATAGAAAATGTAGGACGTACGGCACGACATCATACGTTCTTTGAAATGTTGGGGAATTTTAGTTGGGGAGATTATTTTAAGAGGGAAGCGATTACGTGGGCGTGGGAATTCCTCACTGATGTTATAGGCCTTGAACCTGAGCGTCTTTACGCTACCATCTACAAAGATGATGAGGAAGCTTACTCTGTCTGGAGGAATGAGGTCGGACTTCCAAACGAGAGAATCTATCGCTTCGATAAAGATGAAAATTTCTGGTTTATGGGCAATGTTGGGCCGTGTGGTCCTTGTTCTGAGATTATTTACGATCAGGGGCCGGACTTCTCTTGCGGAAAACCTACTTGTGCTGTGGGATGCAGCTGCGATAGATATTTGGAGATATGGAATCTTGTCTTCACCCAGTTTGATCTTCAGGAAGACGGAAGCCTCAAACCACTACCTAAGAAAAACATAGACACAGGGATGGGCTTAGAGCGACTCACGTCTGTCGTTCAAAGAGTGAGAACTGACTTTGAAACAGATTTATTTAAACCTTTAATTGATCATGCCTGTTCCATGACCGGCGTTACATATGGGGCTTCTCGTTCTGATGATCTTGCAGTGAGAGTCATAGCGGATCATGTACGTTCCGTTGCATTTATGATCGCTGATGGAATATTGCCCTCTAACGAGGGGCGTGGATATGTTTTGCGCCGCTTGATACGCAGAGCAGCTCGTTACGGGAAACTTCTCGGCTTGGATCGTCCCTTTTTACTTGATTTCCTGCCAGATGTCCTTCAGCTCATGGCGGATCCGTATAGAGAACTTGTGGACAACCGTCCAATGATTGAACAAATTGTAGCTATGGAAGAAAAACGTTTCGGGAAAACTTTACAGCAAGGTACTGAGTTGATAGATCAGGAAATTTCTTCTTTGAAAGGCCAAAGAGGGCACGAGCTTTCTGGTGCGGTGGCCTTTGAACTGTATGATACGTATGGTTTCCCTCTCGAATTGACAAAGGAAATCTGTGCAGAGAACGATGTTGATATTGATGAGAAGGGTTTCCAGGAAGAGATGGAGAAGCAGAGAGAACGTGCACGTGCCTCTAGCAAGCAAATAAGCAGTGAAATGAAGGGAGATGTTTATTCTCTCATAGCAGCGGATATAGGGCTTACAGCTTTTGAAGGATACACTCTATCTGAACAGGAGACAGAGGTTCAGGCCTTAATTAAAGACGGGCAACAGATACATACTCTTTCTGCTGGAGAACGTGGCGAAGTTGTTTTGAAAGCCACTCCCTTTTATGCAGAACGAGGAGGACAAATAGGAGATCAGGGTTTTTTGATTGCTCCTGGAATGAAAGCTCATGTTCTTGATACGACTGTCCAGACCGCTAATCTCATTGTTCACTCTGTGTCTGTTCTTGAAGGGGCTTTATCAAAAGGAGATATAGTTAAAGCGTCAGTCAATAAAGAGCGCAGAGATGCAATTCGCAGAAATCACACGGCCACCCATCTCCTACACGAGGCTCTTTCAAGGGTATTAGGAAATCATGTTCGTCAGGCAGGCTCCTTAGTCAACGAACATTTTTTGCGTTTCGACTTTACTCATTTCGAACAGTTGTCAAGGGAACAAATAGATGAGGTAGAAGAAATTGTAAATGAGCGAATTCTCGATAATATCCCCCTTGAGTTCCTGGAAAGCAGTTTAGAAGAAGCGAGAACTATGGGTGCGAAGGCTCTTTTTGATGAAAAATATGGAGATGTTGTACGGGTTGTACGTATCCCAGATTTTTCGATGGAACTGTGTGGTGGCCTCCATGTAGATGCTACTGGTGATATTGGGTTGTTCAAAATTGTTCGAGAGGAAGGCATTGGAGCTGGGACTCGACGCATTACAGCCATAACAGGGATGGAAGCGCTGAAGAAATATCAACAGAATTTTAAAGTCTTGGATAGCCTTTCAAATATGTTGGCCCTTACAGATTCTTCCTTATTGGTGGAGCGGATAGATGGGATGCAAAATGACATTCGAAACCTTACACGGAAGATAGAAGAACTTCAATTGAACAATTTGGCTGCAACTATGGATACATCTGTTCGTTCCGAGAAATATCCTGACGGGACCACTCTTTCTACAGGGAGTTTTAAGAATGTTCCCATAGATATGCTACGGGAGTTAGGGGATCGTATTAAAGCTAAAACGAAGAAAGTTGTTATTGTTCTCTTTACAAAAACAGGAGAGGGCAGTATACAGCTTATAGCTATGGCTGATAATGAAGCTGTGGCTGGAGGCATACACTCTGGGAAGATTGTACGAGAAGCTGCTGGAATTCTTGGTGGCGGTGGCGGTGGGAAACCCTCTATGGCTCAAGCAGGTGGGAAAAACCCGGAAAAAATTGCCGAAGCTATTGATGCTGTTAAATCTCTAGTGAAGAAACAGTTGGAAGCTTGATAATGGAGCGCATTTTGGCTCTTGATATTGGAACCAAAAGGATAGGTGTTGCTGTATCCGATCCCCTGGGAATGTTTGCTCAGGGGATCGGTTATATTCCAGCAAAAAAAGAATGGCTGGAAGATCTCGATCGACACGTAGCTCACTTTAACCCAACTGTTATTTTAATAGGTTTGCCATTGCGTACCAATGGACGTTGCGGCCCAGAGGCAGAAAAGATTCAATGCATAGCCAAAGAAATTGCTGATAGATATGCTAATATTTCAATTCAGCTTTGGGATGAGCGTTTCACAACCACACTAGCTCAGCAGGCCTTGTTGGAAGGAGATGTCTCCCGCAGTAAAAGACGGGAAAAAGTAGATCAACTGGCAGCGGTACTTATTCTTCAGAATTATCTTGATTACAGGAGAGGTGTGTAATATTTGAAACTTCCTCCTAACGTAAAAATGACACCGATGCTTTCCCAATATGTGAAATGGAAAGGAAAATATCCAGATTGCCTCCTTTTTTTCCGAATGGGAGATTTTTATGAGATGTTTTTTGATGATGCTCATATAGCCTCAGAGGTTCTGGATATTACATTGACCAGTCGAGACCCTGAAAAGAGCATTCCTATGGCAGGAGTTCCCTACCATGCAGTGCATAATTATTTGGGACGGCTTATTAAAGCTGGATATAAGGTGGCCATTTGCGAACAGATGAGCGAGCCAGATGGGAAAACCCTTGTCGAGCGCGAAGTGATTCGCATCGTTACTCCCGGAACATATGTTCCAGAAGATGCGGGAGAGGAAGGACGACTCGCAGCTCTTTCCATCATAAATGATGACAGAGTGGCTCTGGCCATGCTTTTAGTAGATACAGGGCGTCTTGAAATGGGGACCCTCGCTACAGAAGAGGCTCTTTCTGTCCTTACCGCCTTTAATCCAGGAGAAGTGCTTATAGAAGATACGACACAGAAGGATGCCCTCCCACCAGAGCTTCAGGAATTCTTTTTACTGAAGCGTTCTCGTGAACATTTCGTACCAGAAAGTTCTACTCGATGGTTATGTCAAATGTTGAATGTTCCTTCTCTGAGTGCCTTTGGGGTTGATGATGGCTCTTCAGAATGTGGTTGCGCTGCTGCTGTGTTGCGTTACTTGGAAGAGACCCAATTCGGAGCTATTCATCATATTACGCGTCTTTTCCCTTTAAGAGAGCAAGCATATCTTTATCTAGACACCACATCTCAACGTAACTTGGAGTTGGTGGACAGTGATGGCCCTACTTTATACTCGGTGCTCAACAAATGTAAAAACCCTATGGGGCGCCGTTTGTTGAGACAGTGGATTCTTCGCCCATTACTTGATGTAGCAGAGATTCATAAGCGGCAAGAAGGGGTAGAGGAACTTTTACAAAATGCCACATTGCGTATTAATCTTCAGAAGACACTAAGTTTGTGCCGAGATATAGAGCGAGCATCCTCTCGATTAAGTCTTGGAACGGGAGGGCCTCGAGATCTTGGAGCTATCCGAGACACACTTCAGCTTTTACCAGAAATACTTGAGCTGTGTATGAGCGGATTTCTTTCGTCATATGTTGAAAAGAATGAACAGTTATTAACCCTCAGGACTCTTTTGTCCTCCTCTCTTAACGACGAGTTGCCACGAAGCCTTCAAAGCGGTGGTGTCATTCGTTACGGATATAATGAGGAGCTTGATTCTTGGCGGGATCTGAAAGATCACGCCGATGAATGGTTAGGGAAATATGTGGAGAGAGAAAGAGAAAAGACAGGCATTCCGAAACTAAAAGTAGGAAGCAACAAGGTTTTTGGTTATTATCTGGAAGTAACTCGAAGTAACGCAGACAAAGTCCCTGAAAACTATATACGCAAACAAACTCTTGTTTCTGCTGAGCGTTTTATAACTACAGAACTCAAAGAATTTGAGGAAAAAATGGTGGTTTCCGAGCAGAAAATAGTAGATATAGAGGGTGTCCTTTACAAGGAACTCGTGAAAAAGACTTTAACTCATATCATGGAAATACAAGATGCCGCCGCCATGATAGCGCAACTCGACGTTTTAGCATCGTTGGCTCAGGTTGCTTGGGAGCGAAATTATATTCGTCCAGATCTTGACGAAAGCCTTGAGATACATATAGCAGGAGGGCGTCACCCCGTTATAGAAGCTACTTTTTTGGATCAGCCTTTTGTGCCTAATGATGTAGACCTTGATGGAGAGGGCATTCGGATCGCTCTTATTACAGGGCCTAACATGGCGGGGAAATCCACATATCTTCGTATGGCAGCTCTTCTTGTTATTATGGCTCAAATGGGATCTTTTATCCCTGCATCCTCTGCAAAAGTGGGAGTTGTAGACCGAGTTTTTACTCGGATCGGAGCTCGAGATGAGTTGGCTCGCGGAAACAGTACTTTTATGGTGGAAATGATCGAGACAGCTAATATTCTCCATAACGTAACAGATAGAAGCTTAGTGGTGCTTGATGAGGTTGGGCGAGGTACATCTACTTACGATGGAATGAGTATTGCATGGGCTGTTCTTGAATATCTTCACAATGATTGTAATGCACGCCCAAAAGTTTTTTTTGCTACACATTATCATGAGTTAGTGGATTTGGAGAAAAAACTATCTGGGTTGAAAAACTATAGTATGGCAGTTCATGAAGGAGGGGAAGGGATTACTTTCCTCCATAAAATAGTTGAGGGACCAGCTGATCGTTCCTATGGGATAGAAGTGGCTCGCTTGGCAGGTATCCCTTCTACAGTTTTAAAGAGGGCTTTCCATCTCCTCGAAACTTTTGAAAAGACGGAAGAGATGAAGCCTCTTCCTCTGGTGAATGAACCGAGTCATCAGATAAGCCTTTTTCCTGTAACCAGTCAGGCTATAATTGAAGAACTAGCTACGATTAATCCAGATAAAACGACGCCTTTCAGAGCTTTAGAGCTCTTATATAAGATTACAGATCGCTGTCGAGAGGAGCTTCGAAAAAATGGGGATTTGTAAACTCTCAAAAGAGATAGCTCTCAAAATAGCTGCGGGAGAGGTTGTAGAGCGCCCAGTATCTGTTGTAAAAGAAGCTATAGAAAACTCTTTGGATGCTGAGGCCTCCCGCATTCTTATAACTCTTATGGAAGGTGGAAAAACATCTATCGTAGTAGAAGACGATGGGGTAGGAATTACCTGGGAAGACATGCCTTTGCTCCTTACTCGATATGCGACAAGTAAAATTTCCTCCCTTGAGGATCTCTCTCATATAGGTACCTTAGGATACAGAGGTGAAGCTTTGGCAAGTATTGCTTCCGTCAGTTGTATAGATATTCGAAGCAAGGCAAGGGGCGCTGAAATTGGTGGGTTTCTTCAGGCAGAAGGGGGTACTATTACATGCTTGGATCAGCTCCCATGGAAAGAAGGGACGCGGGTTCAAGTCGAGAACCTTTTCTTTAACTTTCCTGCCCGTAAGAAGTTTCTGCGGAGCAGTTTGGCGGAACTTAAGAGAATCTCCACGGTGGTGCGAGATTATGCTGTCGCGTATCCTAGCGTTTCCTTTTCACTTTACCATAAAGGAAATAAAACATTTGAATCTCTGGGAAATGGCGAGCGTATTAAAGTTTTACAATCTCTTTGGGGGCTAGCTCCCGAGATACGGTCTACTGTAGTGCAATGTGGTTCTGTTTCTCTGGAGTGTTGGTGGCAATCAACTCCAGGTCGGCAGCGTAATTCCATTACTACCTTTGTCAACGGAAGAAGTGTTTCTGACCCCCTTATCAAAGGGGCAGCTTCAGTAGCCTGCAAGGACTTATCAGGGAACTGGATGCTCTTTTTTTCTCTGCCAGCCGATTTAGTGGATGTGAATATTCACCCTGCCAAAGCAGAGATACGGTTCCGGTATCCTTCCGAGATTTTTGAGGTGGTAAAGGCCGCTGGTCAGGATTTGCAAAGCAGAGCTACAAAACTTTTTGTGTTCCCTGATTATCCAGCCATGCTAGGGGAAGACAATAAAAGAGACGTTCCTTTGCCGCACTCTTACACTCCCTGTATGTTAGCGCCTGATAATTTTTTTACACGAGTTTCTTCTCCAGGTGACGTTCTAAAAATAAAAACAGGAAGCGATTCCTCTATTTCTTCTTTAAGTAGTGACGATGTGGAAACAGAAAGAAAATTTCTTGACGATTTTTCTTCCAGATCGCAGGTTCGATTTATATCTCAAATGGCATCAGGATATCTTCTTTTTGAGCATAACGGGGCTTTAACTCTTATGGACCCCCATGCAGCTCATGAACGAGTGAAATATGAGGAAATAGTACGCCAGATAGCAGAGCATGGAGTTGTTTCTCAAAAATTGGCACCTTCTCTCCCTATCCCTCCCTCTCTTGCTACAGATGCAACAGAGTATTTAGATAAATTGAGAGAAGCAGGTTTTTCTTTTGAGACGGAGAATGGACAGCTTTTACTTTCATCAGCTCCCGATCTCCAAATAGAAGGAGGAAGCGGCCCTTTATTTCTTTTGAGAACAGCTATATTGATGTGGCAAGAGACAGGATCTCGATCGATTGATGACGTTCTTTGGAGGAAATGGGCTACGGCAGCCTGTAAAAAAGCAGTTAAAATTACAACCCGATGCTCGCCCCAAGAAGCACTTCATCTTTGGGCATCTCTTCATTTATGTTCAAATCCAGCTGTGTGTCCTCATGGTCGCCCTACTACTTTAACGCTAGAAGAACTACAGATCGAACAATATTTTGGGAGGGAAAAATAATGAATATCCCCCATCAGCTTATTGCTATTATAGGCCCTACTGCAGTAGGAAAAACTCAACTGAGTCTCTATTTGGCGGAGAGGCTTAATGCTGAAATTATCTCTGTAGACTCAAGGCAAGTTTATCGTTATATGGATGTTGGAACTGACAAGGTATCTCCTGAAATTCAACGTCACATCTTACATCATCTTTTAAATGTGGTAGATCCTGACGAAATTTTTTCGGCAGCTGATTTTGTTGAAAGAAGCATGTCTTGCATAAAACGTATCGCAACAAGAGGGCACGTGCCTTTATTTGTAGGGGGGACCCCTTTCTATTATCAGGCACTTTTCGAGGGAGTGTTAACGCAGGATCTTCCTCGTGATAGAGACGTGACTGATGAGCTTGAGATGTTTGCGCAGCAGCAAGGCAATAGCGCTCTCCATGCTAAGTTAGCCGATGTAGACCCGGTCAGAGCGTCACAGCTTCATGAAAATGATGTGCGTAGGGTAAGCAGAGCTCTTGAAATTTATACTCTTACAGGAAAAACTGCTACATGGTGGTACTCTCAGGGGAAGGAACGAGGCGCTCAATTTTGCCCCCTCTATATCGGATTGAATAGGCCTAGGCCTTTATTGTTTCAGACAATAGAAAAACGTGTTCGTGAACAATTTTCTACTGGATTTGTCGAAGAGGTAGAATGGCTGCTTGCTCATGGTTTTGATGAACGTTTCCCATCTATGCAAGGTTTTGGTTATAAAGAAATTGTTGAATATCTTAGAGGTTCCATTACGAAGGAAGAGGCAATAGAGGGAGACATTAGCGCCACTAAAAAATTTTCCAGAAGGCAGATGACATGGTTCAAGAAGTTTTCCCCAACTCTGTGGTATGATATCTCAGATAGAAACATAGAATCTCTATCAAGCGAGGTTTATGATGCTTACTTAAGGCATCTTGAAAGGGGCAACGAAATCTGAGTCGTGTTATTATAGCAAACCCGACGGGGTTTTGTTTTGGTGTACGAAGGGCTATAGAAGCATTGGAAGACATTCTAACAAAAAGAGGCTTAGTATACTGTATTGGTATGCCCATACATAATCCCCAAGAAGTAGACCGTTTAGTCCGAAAGGGGCTTGTCGTTGTTGATTCTCCTGAGTTAGTTCCACCCTCGTCTCAAGTTTTCGTTAGAGCTCACGGTATATCTCCTACCCTTTTTTCGGTTCTAAAACAGCGGAGTGCATGCGTTATTGACGGAACATGCCCTTTTGTAAAAAAAGCCCAGGAACGCGCCAAACATTTGGCAGAAAGTGGCTATTTGGTCTGTATTGTCGGAGATGCGAGTCATCCGGAAGTAAAGGCCTTGCTAGGAACGGTAGGAGGGCATGCGATTGTTGTTCGAAATATAAACCAGGCAAAAGATATTGGTAAAATTTCTAAATTAGGGGTAATATCACAAACGACACAAGATGAAAAAGATTTTTCCTCTATAGTGGCAGAGTTAACACTTCATACAAAAGACATGCGAATATATAATACGATTTGTAATGCCACGCGGGCTCGACAGAATGCAACACGGGAACTAGCAAAAGTAGTGGAAGGTATTATTGTAATTGGTGGAAGAAATAGTGCCAATACTGGTAAACTTTACGATATTGCCAAATCTACGGGGGTTGACGTCGTCTGGATAGAGCACGCCCAAGAGTTGGATAGGGGGTGGTTATCGGGAAAGGCCCGAATAGGAATAGCTGCTGGAGCCAGTACTCCGGATTGGCTAATTCATCAACTGAAACAAACTATGGCGATCACGTAGGAGTCAAGGGGGATGGAAGGTTATGGTAGAAGAAATGATTAATAATGAGTTTGAAGGAACTGAAAATCTTGAGAGCATGGAGACCATGCTTAAAAATTATGAAGTTGAGGAAATCCACAAAGGTAAGGTCGTAACCGGAACTATTGTGGGAGCCACGGATGATGGGTGGCTTGTGGATGTAGGATATAAATGTGAAGGTTTTCTTCCCAGAAGAGAATGGTCACATAAAATTTTGGTGGAAGAAGAAGATGAGCCTTCTGTAAATGATGAAGTACAGGTGCAGGTCATTAACGTTCGCCACGGCGAAGATGCACAGCTTCTAGTAAGTAGATGGCGCTGTGAGTTCGACAGCAGATGGGCAGAATTGGAGAACTACCTTTCCTCCCATGAACTCATTACAGTGAGAGGGCTCCGCAAGGTTAAAGGTGGCCTTATGGTAAATTGCTTTAACCTTGAGGGCTTTATTCCTATCTCTCACCTTGCTGAAGAAGGTCGAGGCGTAAATCCCGGCCGTTTTGTTGGTGAAGTTTTTGATGTGAAATTGCTGGAAAAAGATCGCCGTAAACGGAGACTCGTCCTTTCCAGACGTCTTCTTGTGGAAAAAGAAGTAGAAGAAGAAAGAGAGAAGTTCTATGCTTCAGTAGCAGAAGGGGACATCCTGGAAGGGAAAGTAAGTAGTATTACTTCTTTCGGCGTATTTGTCAATCTTGGCCCTATCGACGGTCTCGTACATATTAGTGAGCTTTCTTGGAAGCGGAATATAAAGCCCAAAGAAGTAGCTAAAAAAGGAGACACAGTGAAGGCCAAAGTCATTGGCATAGATAAAGAAAACAATCGCATTTCTCTCAGTATCAAACAAACTCAGCCAGACCCTTGGACTCTTGTTGAGGAGAACTGGAAGTCAGGAGATAGGGCTAAAGGTCTTGTAACCAATGTTACGAACTTCGGCGTTTTCGTAGAAGTAGAGCCTGGCATAGAGGGTCTCATTCATATTGGCGATCTGAGTTGGGCTCGCATTAAGCATCCGAGAGAAGTTCTGAAAAAAGGGCAGGAAGTAGAAGTTATAGTCCTAGAGGTTGATGCTGAGAAGAAACGCATGAGCCTTGGATACAAGCAGCTCCATGACCCTTGGGCTGGAATAGAAGACCGCTATTCTAAAGGACAGGATCTTACTGTTAAAGTTGTACGGCTTGCAGATTTCGGGGCTTTTGTTGAGGTTGAAGAGGGAGTAGAGGGACTTATTCATATCTCCCAACTCAGCACAAAACGAGTAGACAAGCCTGAAGATGTTTTATCTGAGGGAGAAGAAATTCTCGCTAGGGTCATTGAAATTAACCCCGCAGAGCGACGAATGAGATTAAGCATCAGCGCTCTTTACGAAGAAGAGATCCGCAAGCAGCGAGAAGAGGAAAGGAAGAAGAAACAATCTCAGAAAGAAGAAGAGCACAAACACAAACAGCAAACCTTCCATGAAGAAGAACCCTCTATTACGATAGGGGATGTACTTAAAGATATTCTCAACAAATAAGAAGTTCAGGGGCTGCTCTTCATGCAGCCCCTTTTCATAAGAATGCATAAACATAAATAAGAGGGGCGAAATTTATGGGAACGCTGCAAATTAGAAAATACCCTGACCCAATTCTTCGGCGTGAGACTGAACCTGTAGAAGAGTATGGGCCAGATTTAGTAGAACTTATAAACGAAATGAAAACTATTATGTTAGAAGAGGATGGGGTCGGCCTAGCCGGTCCACAGGTGGGGCTTCCCAAAAAAATAGCTGTTGTTTTTTACGAGGGTACGCTCTATGTTTTGATTAACCCTGTTCTTATTTCTAGTGAGGGCGAACAAGCAGGAGAAGAAGGATGTCTCAGCTTCCCTGGCATATATGGAAATGTGGTGCGCCCACGCAATGTTGTGGTCGAAGCCCATGACGAGAAGGGCATTAAGCGCACGTTAGAAGCGGACGGATTTTTAGCGAGAGCTTTTCTTCATGAGATGGATCATCTAGAAGGAAAGCTTCTCATTGATCACTTTTCCCCTCTTAAAAAAAATATTATTCGTAAAAGAATGCGACAACTGGAAAGGGATGAAAGGCAACGATGATCTCTTGGTTTATTGGGGCCGGTTCTTTCGCAGCTCTTTGTCTTCGTCATTTAACTACAGACTATGGTATGGCTTTCGATAAGATTATTACAAGTGAGCCAACACGGGGAGGACGAGGAATGAAAGAAAGGCCATCTCTTGTGGAAGAGGTAGCCAAGGAACTAGGATTTCCAGTCTGTAGAACAGGAAAATTATCGCAAGATAACGGCTTAAAGGAAGCTTTGCTCACATCTATGCCAGAAATAATTGTGGTAGTTGATTTTGGGCAGAAAGTTCTTGATCCTTTCCTTAGTGTTCCTCGTTGGGGTTGTTTAAATATTCATCCTTCCTTGTTGCCTCAATATAGAGGTGCCGCTCCAGTTCAACGTGCAATTATGGATGGATGTCAAGAAACAGGGGTTTCGGTCTTTAGACTTGTCGAGGAAATGGACGCCGGTCCAATCTTGGGACAAAAACGTATTCCTATCGATTCTCATATAACATCTGGGGAGCTTTTCCAGATTTTAGCCAAAGAAGGTGGCAATTTACTGAAAGTAGTTGTAAAATCATGTATCGATGGGAATAGTGAGGTAAGAGAACAAAATTCTAAATTAGCCTCCTATGCACCGAAAATAGAGAAAAGAGAGACTTATCTTGATTGGAATCAAAAAGCAGCACATTTTCATAACCTAGTCCGAGCCTTAAATCCCCAGCCTGGTGCATATGTGCTTGTTAAAGGGCGGCGGCTCAAAATATGGAAGACAGCTTTAGGCGATACTTTCTCTGGTTCCCCTGGGGAAGTGGTTGGCTTCCATGATGAGTTCCCAGAGATAGGGGTGAACGAGGGTTCTGTTCTTCTTCTTGAAGTCCAACCGGAAGGGCGACGTGTCCAGTCAGGAGCAGAGTGGAGTAGGGGTATCCATCTCAAGAAAGGGGACTATTTAGATGGCTAGTCACGAAGAGGTTCTAGCACGTCTTGTTGAGCGCTACGATTGGCCAAAAGCGGTAGCTGTGACAGGAGCCCTTGGTTCTGGAAAAACAGAGTGGGTACTTAATTTAGCGGTGGGACTTCAGGCTGCTGGAGATAAAGTCACGATTGCCGACATTGACATCATTAATCCGTATTTTTGTATCCGCCAAGTGTCTGAAACTCTCGAAAGTAAAGGCCTTTCTGTAATTACTATCCCTGATCAGGGAAAATGGTTAGATATGTCTCTTGTCACTCCTAAAGTTGATTGGGCCCTTCATGATGAAACAAGCCGTTTGCTTATGGATATAGGCGGAGATGCTGAAGGTGCTTTAGCTCTAAAACAATTCGAGCCTATCATAAAAAAAGTAGGCTATCGTTTAATTCTTGTAGTAAATTCTTTCCGTCCTCAGACCTCTACAATTTTTCGCATAAAGAAAATGATGGAAAAAATGGAAAATATTTGTGGCCTTGAAGTTAATGCCCTCATTTGTAATTCTCACCTTATGAAGGAAACGACAGTAGCAGATGCTGTAGAGGGTATTCAAACGGTAATTGAGGCTGGTCAAGCTTTGGAACTTCCCGTTCTATACGCAGGTGTGGATTCTACCCTTGCTTCGGCAGTGGAGAAAAAGTTGGATGATCTTTCTATCTCTGTTCCCATATGGCCTCTTTCCAGATATATGCTTCTCCCGTGGGAGGATGGCTATATGTGGTCAAGTAGAAAGTTAAATGAGGATAAATCCCATTCGTAGAAAACCAAACGTATTAAAAAGTGGAAGGGGTGTGTCTCGTAATGGCAAAGGGACGAATTCAGGTTCTTGAAGAGTATTGCAAAAGCTGTGGGCTTTGCGTAGCTGCCTGTCCCGTCAAAGTTCTCCGAATATCGGAGAAGATCAATAGTAAAGGGCACAGACCGGTGGAGCAGTTCAAAGAAGGGTGCATTGGATGCGCTATGTGTGCAACTACATGCCCTGATGCCGCGATCGAAGTTTATAAGATCGTTGAAGGCTAACGTTTTTCTGGAGGTGGAAAACTTATGGGACGAGTGCTAATGAAAGGAACTGAAGCCATAGCGGAAGCCGCTATTCAGGCTGGCTGTAAGTTCTTCTTTGGATATCCCATCACGCCGCAAAATGAGATTCCCGAATATATGTCTGCTCATCTTCCGGAAGTTGGCGGGACTTTTGTTCAGGCAGAGAGCGAAGTAGCAGCTATTTACATGATCATGGGTGGCGGTGCTACGGGACATAAAGTGATGACGACCTCTTCTAGCCCTGGTATCTCCCTTATGTCTGAAGGGCTAACATATATGGCTGGTTGTGAGATTCCGGCTGTTATAGTGAATGTTATGCGTGGTGGGCCTGGCTTGGGCGGAATCCTTCCTTCTCAAGCAGACTATCTTCAGGCCACAAAGGGCGGGGGGAATGGAGACTATAATTTGATCGTTCTAGCTCCCAGCACGTTGCAGGAAGCAGTAAACTTGACCCAATTAGCTTTTGAGCTATCACAGAGATACAGGAATCCTGTTATGATGCTTGCCGACGGCTTCATGGGGCAGATGATGGAAGCTGTGGAAATAAAGCCTTATACAGATAAGGATATTCCTGACAATACTACATGGGCTCTCGGATATATGGAGGAGCGAAAAGGGCAAAAAAGTGCCCTGAAGAGTTTATATCTCTCTCCTGAGGCTCTGGAAGATCACAACATCAATCTTCAGAAAAAATATGCACTCATCAAAGAACGAGAAGTTCGTTGTGAATCTTACCTAACAGAAGACGCCGAACTTGTTATAGCTGCCTATGGAACTACTGCCCGTATTTCTCGCTCTGTTATTAATAATCTTCGTCAAGAGGGGCATAAAGTAGGACTGATTCGTCCTATTACCCTTTGGCCATATCCCTACGCAGAGTTTAAAAAACTGCCTGGATCTGTCAAGCACATTTTGGTAACAGAAATGAACTGCGGTCAGATGATAGATGATGTCAAAGTCGCAACAGAGAGCAAAATACCTGTGTCTTTCTATGGTCGAACAGGTGGCATGTCGCCCTCTGTTAAGGAAATTGAGACTCAGTGCAGGAAATTACTCGGTCTGGAGTAGGGAGGGATATGTAATGAAAGAAGTTAAAGTGTATGAACGCCCCAAAACATGGATGCCTGAGGTTCATACTCACTATTGCCCTGGCTGCGGACATGGAATAGCTCACCGTCTTATATGTGAGGTTATAGATGAACTTGGTATTCAGCAGGATGTTATTGGAGTAGCGCCAGTAGGCTGTGCTGCCATGATGTACGATTACTTTGATACTGATTTTTGTGAGGCAGCCCACGGTCGTGCACCAGCAGTCGCTACAGGATTGAAACGAGTGCGTCCCGATAAAACAGTTTTTACCTATCAGGGAGATGGGGATTTAGCCTCTATCGGTACAGCTGAAATAGTACATGCTGCAAATCGGTCTGAGAATATCACAGTGATATTCATAAATAACGCCATCTACGGCATGACCGGTGGACAAATGGCACCTACAACTCTTATTGGACAGAAAGCTACAACGTGTCCATTGGGGAGAGATCCCAAGGTAAACGGATATCCCATTAGAGTCTGTGAGCTGCTAAACGCATTGGCGGCACCTGGCTATATAGAGCGTGTCACAGTAGCTCAGCCTAAATACATTATTAAAGCTAAACAGGCTATAAAAAAGGCCTTCCAGTACCAATTAGATGGCAAGGGCTTCTCTTTTGTAGAAATTCTCTCTTCTTGCCCCACAAACTGGGGGATGCGCCCAGTGGAAGCTTTTGAGTGGACTATTAACAGTATGATGCCATACTATCCTCTCGGTTTATTTAAAGATTACGAGTAGGGGGCGGGATGAATGACAAAGATCGATAAAAGTCTTATAGCCGCTGGTTTTGGAGGGCAGGGGGTTATGGTTCTCGGCCAGCTTGTTGCGTATACTGGGATAGAAGAAGGAATGCATGTGACATGGATCCCTTCCTACGGGCCTGAAATGAGGGGTGGGACAGCGAACTGTGGCGTGGTGCTGAGCAGCGAGGAAATAGCCTCCCCTGTGGTAGCAGAAGCTGATGCTGTCGTTATTATGAACCAGCCTTCTCTAACAAAATTTGAAAAATTTGTTAGAAAAGGCGGTGTCCTTCTTTATAATAGCGATCTTGTTACATACGCTGCTCCTCGAAAAGATATCACTGTCATTCCAGTTCCTGCAAATTCAGTAGCAATAGAACTCGGGAGCGATAAAGTAGCGAATATTGTAGCGCTAGGTGCCCTCGTAGAGGCTACTTCTATAGTTAACCCTCTTGTATGCATAGAGACGATTAAAGAAAAACTGGGGAAGAGAAAACCTAAGTTCCTTCCCATGAATCTCGAAGCCTTTGAAAAGGGAAGGGAAATAGTCAGAAAGGTCCTTGGAAAGTAAATGGGTGCTATCGAAAAAGTTCTATCACGAAATCTTATCTATCGTGGGAAAATTATAGACCTTCGTATAGACAATGTTCAACTTCAATCTGGTCGGAAAACAATCCGAGAGGTAGTGGAGCATGAGCCTGCAGTAGCTATCATTCCTCTCACGGAAAAGAATGAAGTGCTTCTCGTACGGCAATATCGTCATCCTCTTGGAGAGGATATCCTTGAAATTCCTGCAGGTATTGTTGAAGAAGGTGAAACCTTTCGAGACACTGCGGAACGAGAATTGCAGGAAGAGGTGGGATATCGTCCTAATGACCTTGTAGAAGTTGGCAAGTTCTATACATCTCCAGGTTTTAGCGATGAAGTGATCGTTGTTTTTGTAGCTAGGAAACTAGTTCCATCTATTCTTGATGGAGATGAAGACGAGTGCATTGAAGTCGAATCTGTTCCTCTCAATGACGTGCCAGAACTTTTAGGTAGCGGAAAGATTAAGGACTGTAAAACATTTGCCGGGCTCTCATGGCTTCTTTATAAACATAGCCGGAGAGAAATATAGAGGCCTAAGAATGTAGGGGCTGGTAGATCCAGCCCCTACTTGTTATATTTATATGAGTGATATCAATGAATAATAATTATGTCCAATTACTAAATGATTTTCTCGATTATTTGTTCCTCGAAAGAGGTTGTAGCGAAAATACAATCTTAGCTTATCAGCGTGACATTACTGTATGGGTGAGTTTCTGCGAGGAAAAAAGACTTTCCCCCTTCCCACCCACTCTCAGCGCATTAGAAGGGTATCAAAAGAAACTAGCGTTAGAGGGTAAAAAACGTTCCACACAACAGCGATCTATAGCAGCTCTTCGTTCGTGGTTCAAATATTTGGAAATGGAAGAATTAATTGATGAAGAGATTGAACTCCCCACTCTTCCCTTTAAGGGGAAAAATTTGCCTCGCATCTTGAGCGAAGGAGAAGTGGAAAGAATTCTTCATGCTTGTGCAGGAGATACATTTCTTGAAGTACGAGACAGAGCACTTTTGGAGACTGCGTATGGATGTGGATTAAGGGCGAGTGAACTGTGCTCTTTGCAAATAAAAGACTTAGATTTTTCTAGTAAAACTCTTCGTGTCTTGGGCAAAGGGAACAAAGAAAGAGTGATCCCTTTTCTGGGAGAAGTGAGCCGAAGAGTGCAGCTATATGTAGATGCATTCCATAAATCTATCTTTGCGCCAGAGCTTTTTCTCTCTGTAAACGGGAAACCTCTTCAACGAGTGGATATATGGCGGATAATTAAAAAGAGAGGGAAAACTGCAGGTATTCCTTCCAGTCGTCTTTATCCCCATATCCTCAGGCATTCCTTTGCTACCCATTTGCTACGAAGAGGAATGGATTTGAGAACCTTGCAGGAGATATTGGGGCATGCCTCTATTGCTACAACAGAAAAATATGTTCATTTTGACCTGGAACTCAGAGACATATATGATAAGGCTCATCCAAGAGCTTAATTTTTAGGAGGTGCTGAAATGGATTATAAGAGAAAAGTTCTTGAAGCCTTAACATACATCAAAAAAAGAGTGACAACACAGCCTCAGGCAGCACTTGTTCTTGGTTCTGGATTGGGAGGACTTGCTGACTCTATCCAGCACCCAGTCATCATACCGTATAAAGAAATTCCTGGTTGGCCTATTTCCACTGCTCCTGGTCATGCAGGTCGCCTTGTGTGTGGCTTCCTCGGCAACGTCTATGTTGCTGTTATGCAGGGGCGGGTGCATTTTTATGAAGGTTACTCTATGCAAGACATTGTTTTCCCTGTACGTGTTTTAGGTGAGTGGGGGATCCCTTATTTTATCGCCAGCAACGCTTCTGGAGGGATCAACCTTGGATATGTCCCTGGCGATTTAGTCATGCTCTATGATCATATTAATTTTATGGGAGTTAACCCACTCGTAGGTCCAGTTTTCTCAGAGAAAGAAGAGCGGTTCCCAGATATGTCTTATGTTTATGATAGAGACCTGTTGGATATAGGAGAGGCAGTGGCGAGAGAAGAGGGTATAACTGTAAGACGCGGCGTTTACATTGCTTTTTCAGGCCCATCCTATGAAACCCCAGCAGAAGTGCGCATGTGTAGAACTCTTGGGGCAGATGCTGTAGGGATGTCTACTGTACCTGAAACCATAGTTGCTCATGCTATGGGAATGAAAGTTTTCGCGCTGTCTTGTATAGCTAATTATGCGGCAGGTATTACAGCGCAAAAACTATCGGAAGAGGAAGTTATTAGAGAAATGGATAAAGCTACAGGTGCGTTGACCACTCTTCTTCGTGGCCTTCTTGCTAAAATCGGAGTGGGAAATGTTTGATATTTTACGATTTCTTGAAGATAAAAGAGATGGCAGAGCTCATTCTCCAGAAGAACTTAAGACTTTTGTAGAAAAATTTTATCAGAGAAGTATTCCAGACTATCAAGTAAGTGCTTGGCTTATGGCAGTGTTTCATCAAGGACTCTCCCAAAGCGAGCTTAGGTCCTTTACTGAGGTTTTGGCTTCTTCTGGTCATAAAGTAGAGTTCCCTTCTGATATTAAAATTGTAGATAAACATAGTACAGGTGGCGTGGGGGATAAGACCACCCTTGTAGTAGTTCCACTTGTTGCCGCTGCTGGCGTTTCAGTGGCTAAACTTTCAGGACGAGGATTAAGCTTTACAGGTGGGACAGTAGATAAGCTGGAAGCTATACCTGGCATGAATGTGCATCTCTCTCTCGAAAACTTTATAGAACAAATACACCATATTGGATGCGCTATTTCAGGTCACTCTCTAGAACTTGCACCAGCAGAGGGGCTTTTTTACACTCTTCGAGATGTAACGGCCACTGTGCCGTCTCTTCCTCTTATTGCCAGCAGCATCGTGAGTAAGAAATTAGCGGGAGGAGCCTCTCGGTTTGTTTTTGATGTAAAGTGCGGTAAGGGAGCTTTTATGACAGATCTAGAAGAGGCCAGAGCTTTAGCGCAAATGCTTGTCTCTCTCTCAAAATCTCTTCGTCGGGAAAGTATGGCATTGATCACGGCAATGGATCAACCTTTAGGGCGATGGGTAGGGAATAGTATGGAGGTATTGGAAGCCATAGAAACCTTACACGGACGCGGTCCCGCTGATACTGAAACCCTTTGTTTGCATCTCGCCGGAGCCATGCTTTATTTGGGGGGAGGAGCAGAAACTTTTGCAGAGGGGCTTTGTCAATGTAAAAAAGTATTGAAAAATGGAGCAGCCTTGCAGAAGTTCAAAGAACTTATTCAGGCTCAAGGTGGAGAAGCAGCGGTATGTGATACCCCTGAGCTTTTCTTGAAACGAGCCCCATTCGAGTATGTTATTGCTGCAGATCGCGATGGGTACCTCAACTCTATAGATGCTCGGCAGGTGGGGGAAGGAATTAAACGTCTTGGTGGCGGAAGGGCGACAAAGGAAGATATTATAGATCTATCTATAGCTATAGAAATATGTGGAAAAATAGGAGATTTTGCAAAAAAAGGAACTTCTTTACTTAAAATATATTACTCTGAGGAAGGGAAACTAGAGCAGGCTTTACCTTTTTTTCAACAGGTAGTTTCTATATCTCAAAAGAAACCTGTGCCACAAAAACTTATAATGGAGATTGTTAACGCATGAAATCTAATTTCTTTCATTATTCATACATATCTATCGTTAAAGTGTTAGCTCTATCTTTTTGTTTGTTATTTGGATCGGTTTCCATTGCCCAAGGGCGGGAAATAACCGTTTCGTGCCCACTTGACGTAGAAATTGGAGTCCCTTTCCTTCTTTCTATTACAGTTCTGGAAGGCCCTGTTTCAGGAGAAGTTGTGTGGTGCGACCAAATTATCCCTTTCGAACTCTTGCCTTCTTCATCAGAACAGAGGAAAGATTTCCTTTTAGGGACAAATGTAAGGACGGCTTACCCTGGGAAAGCTACTTTGATTGTAAAAATAGTGGCAGAAGGGGAGCAGAAACACTTGGAGTTCCCCTTGATAATAAAGGTGAAAACCTATCCAGAAGAACATCTTACTCTCCCTAACCATATGGTAACGCCTCCAGAAGCAGCATTGCAGAGAATAGCGAAAGAACGTGTAGAAACCCGTAAAGTGCTCCTTCACATTAACAAGGAATCTCACTGGGAGTTACCTCTCTTCAAACCAGTAGATGGCGCAGTTACCAGCGTATATGGCAAGAGAAGAGTTCTTAACGGGAGGCCTTCAAGTCCTCATGCTGGCGTGGATTTTAGAGCAGCTCAAGGAACTAAAATAAAAGCCGCTCTTGGTGGTGAAGTAGTGTTGGTGGCTGATCATTATTTTAGTGGGCGTACTGTTTTTATAGACTCTGGTTCTGGTGTTATTTCTATATACGGGCATCTATCCAGGCCGTATGTAAAAAATGGAGATTTCATTAAAAAAGGGGACGTCATAGGCGAGAGTGGGCAAACAGGGCGAATAACCGGGCCTCATCTTCACTTTTCTCTATCCCTTCAAGGGCAATTAGTAGATCCAGCACCTCTCTTTTTATTAGATCAAGAACCAATTGTTTCTCGGAATCAAAAATATTTTTTAGAATAGAAGGCAGGGAGGCTTTTGTATGAACATGTGCGACTATGCCTATAATTCTATAGTAGTTTTTTGTTTCATTATCGAAGGGAATAGGCTGTTGCTTATCCATCGAGAGCAAGATCCCTACAAAGGAACTTTAACAGTGCCAGGCGGGAAGAAAGAGCGAGGGGAAAGTATATCTCAAGCGTGTATACGAGAGGTACGAGAAGAGACCGGACTTGTCCCATGTGCTTTAGAACTGGCAGGAGTTGTTCATAACTATCAAGAGGGCGAGGGGCATGAAACGTTAACATTCTATTTTACTTGCCATTCTTTTTCGGGAGAACTTCGGAGTGGAGAAGAGGGGAGAGTGGAATGGTACGATATAGATGCGAGTTTCGCTCTTAAAGATACAAACCTTCACTATTTACAAATAGCCCCCTTTGTATTTGCGAGAAAGGGAAAACCGTTTGAGGGGCAGATTGTAACTTTAAAGAATGGAGAAATTATACGGTCGACCCTAGACTACTTAAAAGATATTTAAAGAGGCGAAACATATGGCGAGGAAAAAAAATAATGAATACAAGTTAGATAACGAACCTTTATATAATAATCCTTTCCGTTCTCTTTTAGGTGAATCGGAGTTGTCTTTAGAAGAAAAGAAGCACAATGACGAAGTTGAGGAAAATTTTCTCTCTCGTCAGGATGTTTCTCTCGGGGAGATTTTAAAGGGGAAAATAGTTCTTAGAATTGAGAAAAAAGGACGTTCTGGGAAGACGGTTACGATTGTAGAAACCCGTTCAGGGACTCTTGAAGAAAAAAAAGTTTTGGCCCGTTGTTTGCGCAGAAGCCTTGGATGTGGTAGCACAGTAGAAAATGACCTCATAGTAGTTCAAGGAGATCAGCGAGACCGAATTAAAAAAATTTTGGAAGAAAAGGGGAGCAAAAATATATCCCTTTAACTGTATCGCTTCTTAAAGTCGGTTGTATTTCGTGGCTTTACCTTTTGAAAGAGCGACGGGGTATTTTATCCCATTTTTTTCTATTTTATTGTTTACAGCCTTCTCTAAGTCAATAGAAAGCTTGTCACAAATACGGAGGAGATAAATGGCTATATCAGCAACTTCTTCCTCAACGAATATCTTATCTTCTTTTTTGGCTATTTCGTAAGATTCTTCTTCTGAGAGCCACTGGAACAGTTCTACCAATTCGCCTGTTTCACCAGCTAGAGCCATCACTAAATTTTTAGGGGAGTGGAATTGCTCCCAATCTCGTTCTGCGGTGAAAAATCGCAAGCGTTTTTGTATTTTTTCTACATCCATATAGAATAACCTCCATAAAAAAACGATAAGAGAGAGGGATATACTCCCTCTCTCAACTAGACTTAACTTAACATTATAAGAATACCATAGAAGAGTGAAGGGGGAAAATGGCAACAGCATGTGAAAGACCTTTTAGAAATGTTGCATCTACTAAATTTGCAACACTTAGTGGATTAGTAGCGTACTTCGTATGTATTTTTTGTACTAAGGCTGCTAGCTGTTAGAAAAAACGATTTAGTTTTAGCATAACTTTATACCTTTATAACTCTGGATTTTGTACTAATCTCAATACTTTTTTTTAATGTTATCCATACAGGAGATATTTTTTCTGCTTGCAATATTGTATTTTGAAGATCTAATTCACTAGCGTCACTAGATTCTAAAATAGCTTCAAAATCGATCCTTTGGAGCGATAAAGGTTGAGTTCTATTTATGCCTATTGCATTCATCCTGAATCCCGAGACATTTCTCCCCATTTTCCTCAATAAATACACAATCGTTGTACTTACGCATCCTGCAAAACCCATTAGTAATAATTCGAGACCTTTATAACCTCGTCCATCACCTAAAGGGGGCAGGTAATCAAAAATAATCGGATGGTCAGGATTAGTTTTTGATACGCCATTAAATTGAACTTTTTGATTTGTTAGTTTTACATTTACTTCTGACTGGTTATTATTCACATTAATTCCCCTTCCTTTAATTGACTAAATTTTATATTGCTACAATAAGATCATTTGTAAAAAATAAAAAACAAATATGGAGGCTCTATTATGAATCTAGAAGAAAAATTAAAGATGTTACAGTTGTGTTATGTTGCTGCTCTTGCTGATTCAACCTTACGATATAGTAACGAGGGGATATTAGAGAAAATAACGGAACAGAAGCGCAATGAACAAATGGAAAATGGAGCGATGTTAGCTGGAAAATTTGGTGTCCAGGATCCTAAACGAGCATTTGTAAATGTACAAAGTTTGTTTGGTTGTGCCAGTTGGAATTGTGAAGATGTTGCAGATGGTTTTTTTGCAGTGAATATGAGTTGTACGTTGTGTTCTATGTGTAAAAAGATGGGAACAAATAGTCCGTGTCAACTCTTTTGCCTCTCCCCAATAGAGGCTATGATTAGGAGTATAAAACCTGATTCTACTTTTTCTATTCGAAAAACGTTATGGAATGATGATAAATGCATTGTCAAGGTAGGTTTATAAATAGATTAATCCTGTTTTAGATAAGAAGTGTATTTTAATATATTATTACATTACAATACATTCAAAAAATATTATTTGCTCAAGAATGGTCGATGCAAGATATTTTATGCTCGTTGAATTTAATATATGGTGTTCGCTAGATTTAGAAGGTATCAGTCAGACGAGGTGAAAGAGTCAGTCGAGCCTTTCTGTTCTGTTTTGAAAAAAGGAGGAAACAACCCTACAAATAAGAGAGGAATGTAAAAAATGAAAACCAAAAGAGAAGATTTATTTACTCGGGAATTCTTACTTCAAAACATGATGGGACCTAATTGTATCAGAATTCTTGATGAGCTTTTAACTTCAGTAGAATTACATTCGGGGATGCGTGTCTTAGATTTGGGTTGCGGCAGAGGACTAACATCAATTTTTCTAGCAGGGGTATATGATGTTGAAGTATTTGCTACAGACCTATGGATTGATGCGACAGAAAATTATGAACGGTTCAAGCTTGTTCAACTTGACCATAAAACTATTCCAATTCATGCAGATGCTCACGAATTGCCCTATGCTAAAGGTTTTTTTGATGCGATTATTAGTATAGATGCATATCACTATTTTGGTGCTAAAAGAAGCTTCTTAGACGAATATATAGTCCCCTTAACTAAAAAAGGTGGCATTATAGCAATTGCCGTTCCTGGATTGCAAAAGGATTTTTTTAATGATGTTCCTGAAGTATTGAGACCTTATTGGCAAGAAGACATGAATTTTTATTCAAGAAGTTGGTGGCATTCTTTATGGGAAGAGTCTGAGAAGGTGAAAATAGAGCAGAGCCTATCTTTGTCTTGCCATGAAAAAGCATGGGAAGATTGGTTAGAATGTGACAATCCACACGCGAAAAGAGATATAGAAATGATGAAAGCTGAAAATAACCAATATTTTGACACCATAGGGTTAATAGCAACAGTAAAATGAATAACATATCGATAATGTTGCATATAAAAAACCAAAGACAAACTTTTAATGGCTATAGTTTACACTGTGTCCAGTCCATAGCCCGTTTTCGCTTGTCATAGAGCGGGAATGATGATAAAG
>NZ_DHFC01000007.1:0-12340 GCF_002400205.1 Aminobacterium sp. UBA4834
CTTTCAAATTTCTCTTTTGCCATTTTTTATGCTCCCTCCCTGAAAGACTTATTAAGCTTTCAAAAGTTTTTCCGCTATCTCTGCGGGTACCTGCTCATAATGATCAAACTGCATTGAGTAAGTGGCACGGCCAGAAGTCTTGCTTCGAAGATCTGTCGCGTAACCAAACATCTCAGAAAGAGGAACGTAGGAACGAATGACTCTAGCATTCGCTTTCATCTCCATACCCTCGATACGTCCTCGACGAGAAGAAATGTCCCCTATTACATCACCCACATAATCTTCTGGAGTAACTACCTCCACAAACATAATGGGCTCCATAAGGACAGGACCAGCTTTCCTCATAGCTTCTTTGAAACCCATGGAAGCCGCTATCTTAAAGGCCATTTCAGAGCTGTCTACTTCATGGTAACTTCCGTCTACTAAGGCCACTTTTACGCCAATAACAGGGAATCCACCAAGAACACCGTTGTTGACGGCTTCCTCTAGACCCTTTTGGACAGCAGATATGTATTCCTTAGGAACAACTCCACCGACAATTTTATCTTCGAAGACAAAGCCCTTGCCATCTGCCAATGGCTCCATTTCAAAAACAACATGTCCATACTGCCCTCGGCCACCTGTCTGCTTAATAAAGCGGCCTTCCGCTCTTGAAGCTTTTTTAATGGCTTCACGATAGGAAACCTGAGGCCGACCAACCTTAACATCGACGCCAAATTCTCTCTTCAGGCGGTCGACAATAATTTCAAGATGGAGTTCGCCCATGCCTGAAATAACAGTTTGCCCCGTCTCTTCATCGGTACGAACCCTGAACGTAGGATCTTCTTCAGCCAAAGAAACAAGTCCCTTTGTAAGTTTGATCTTATCGTTTTTGGTTTCAGGCTCCACTGCAAGAGAAATAACCGGCTCTGGAAACTGAAGAGACTCAAGGACTATAGGCTTAGCCTCGTCGCAAAGAGTATCTCCCGTACGAGTGGCTTTCAATCCTGGCAGAGCAACAATCATACCGGCGCATGCTTCGTCAAGCTCTTCTCTCTTATTGGCATGCATCCGAAGGATTCTACCAATACGCTCACGGGATTTGGTTACAGGGTTATAAATAGTCGTTCCCTTTTCAATTTTTCCCGAATAAATTCGAGTGAAGATAAGCCTTCCTACAAATGGGTCGACCATAATCTTAAAGGCTAATGCTGTCAAGGGCTCGTTTACATCGCTATGCCTTTCAAGAACCTCTTCTGTTTTGGGGTCAAACCCCTTAATTGGAGGAAGATCTATAGGGCTCGGCAAATAATCGACCACTGCGTCGAGAAGAAGCTGAACACCCTTATTCTTGAAGGCACTACCACACATGACAGGAACGATTTTAAGAGCGATGGTATTAGTTCGAATAGCCTTACGAATAAGGTCTTCAGGTACATCCTGACCGTTCAAATAAAGCTCCATTATAGATTCGTCAAAATCTGCCAGAGTCTCTATCATTCCATCTCTCGCAGCCTTAGCCTCATCTAACATCTCGGCAGGGACGTCACCCATAACAGGATTTGTCCCCATATCATCCCTATAGAAGACCGCTTTCATCCGTACCAAATCGATAATACCGGAAAAACGATCTTCCGCTCCTATAGGAAGCTGAAGAGGAACGGATCGTACGCCAAGGCGCTCATGGATATCTTTAACTACCTGTCCAAAATCCGCCCCAACGCGATCCATTTTATTAACAAAAGCGATACGTGGAACATGATACTTATCAGCCTGACGCCACACCGTTTCAGACTGGGGCTCAACTCCTCCCACGGCACAAAAAACAGCAACAGCACCGTCGAGGACACGCATCGAGCGCTCCACTTCAACAGTGAAGTCCACGTGGCCGGGCGTATCAATTATATTGATAAAACAATCACGCCACGTACACGTTGTAGCAGCGGAGGAAATGGTAATCCCCCGTTCGCGCTCCTGCTCCATCCAGTCCATGGTGGCAGCACCTTCATGAACCTCGCCAATTTTGTAGCTACGTCCAGTGTAGAACAGGATACGCTCAGTGGTCGTCGTCTTGCCCGCATCAATATGAGCGGCAATTCCGATATTCCTAATTTTTTTCATTTCCATATTTGTTTGCACGTACTTCACCACCAAGCTAGAAAAAATTAATCAAACTCGGGACGCAGCGCATTACCAGCGATAATGAGCAAAGGCACGGTTAGCTTCCGCCATTTTATGGGTGTCTTCTCTTTTCTTAATGGAGCTACCTTCGCCCTTATAAGCATCAACGAGTTCTCTTGCAAGACGCTCGGCCATGGGCATCCCTTTTTTAGAACGAGCAAAAGAAACGATCCACCGCGTAGCTAAAACCTCGGCTCTTTCAGCAGGAACTTCCACAGGAACCTGATAGGTCGCTCCACCTACTCGACGAGCTCGTACTTCTACAAGCGGCTTCACATTATCCATGGCCTTCTGAAAGACTTCAAAAGGCTCTACATCTAGTCGTTCTCCAGCAATTTCAAGGGCTCGATAAAACGTTTTTTCGGCAACACTTCTCTTGCCGCCCCTCATCAAACTACTTACAAACTTCGCTACAGCAACACTTCCAAACATACTGTCGGCTAGTGCTTGGCGCTTCTTAACATGCCCCTTTCGCGGCATGGTGACAATCCCTCCTTACTTTCTTAGCCTAAGCTAAGTACACTACTTGGGCCTTCTGGCTCCGTACTTAGAACGTCCTCTTTTACGGTTTTCTACGCCACCACAGTCAAGCGTTCCCCGAACGATGTGATATCGCACACCAGGCAGGTCCTTCACTCGACCTCCACGAACAAGGACTACGGAGTGCTCCTGAAGATTATGCCCAATTCCCGGAATATAGGACGTCACCTCAATCCCGTTTGTGAGACGAACACGAGCAACTTTCCTCAAAGCAGAGTTCGGCTTCTTAGGCGTAACAGTATACACTCGAGTGCAAACTCCACGCCGAGCAGGATTCCCCTGCAGTGCAGGAGAGTCACTCTTCTTTGGCTTTTCCGAACGCCCACGACGAACTAGCTGATTTATTGTTGGCACAAGACTCCCTCCTTCCACCTATTTATGCTTTCCAGTTCTAGTTAATTTTCTGCTTTAGAACTGGCAATTCCAGCAACTGACGCCCCTCGGCTAATGGCACATGCACGACCTAACCGAATTTTTTCTTCCACCCACTCCACAGAAATTCCTTGATCTTCTGCGTCTTTCAAAATATCTTTTATTCTTCCTAGGTCTGCATCTTGCGCAACGAAAAGCTTTTTCAAGCGTCTGGCTTGAAGGGTTCTACGCACTTCCCGTTCGCCCACAATTCTTAAATTGGTAGCCAACTCGCTTAAAGGCATAAAAAACCCTCCTGTGCAGAAAGCACCAAGGAATAATAACAAAGAGCCCGGAGTAATGTCAAGGACTAATATCTCCGGGCTCTTATATTACTGCATATGTAACATTTTTATGAAGGTATAAACGAACACTTATCTGTTACATTATGCTTCTTTTGAGTTCTGGCTTACTTCAGACTCTCCCGTTTCCGGAGCTTGTTGTTCTGTTTTTATTTCTTTTCCTAATGGGGCTACTTCTACTTCCTTAAACCATTCTACCCCTGTTCCTGCAGGTATCAGATGTCCAATGATAACATTTTCTTTGAGTCCTTCCAGAGGATCCAAGTCCCCCTTTACTGCCGCACCTGCCAAAACCTGAGCTGTCTGCTGGAAGGAAGCGGCACTCAAGAAACTATCTGTAGCTAAGGCAGCCTTCGTAATACCGTGAACAAAAGGCTTGCACTTTGGACCTTCTCTAAGCTTACGAACAAAAGTAACATTCCATATCAATCGTTTTTCGTCAGAACGAGCAGAGATGGGGCGAACAACAAATTCCTCCGCCTCAGATTGTACTAAAAGGTCAATCATAGCCCGGTTAATTTCCTGACCACTGTCCATAACGAGCTGCCCTTTCTTATCAAAGACAGGTTCAAGAAGTACTTTCCCGTAGACAAGGTCATTAAGAAGCTCTAGCAATACTTTTTCTCGAGTAAGAATTTCCCCCTCGAGATCCACTGCAGATATTTCTGCATCTACCAGCCCTCTAATAATCCGAGCGTCTACGAGTTGAGCCACATCTGAGAGTGCATTCCCTTCATAATCAATAGCCTGACTCAAAGGACGTCCCCAGATTTTATCCATTAACCGCTCCTGTAGAGCGTCAAGTACTGAGATGCGCTCTACTGTATGCCATGTTTTTATTGACGGTACGTCATATTTAAGGCAGACATCGGCCACATCTTGAGCGAAAGCTCGATCACCCTGAGCAAGAACTTCGCCATCTACAACTATATCTGTTGCCAGATAAGCACCGTCGATAAGCTTCTCGATAGCTCCCTTATCTCGGACGCAAATAGCTACGGGGTCTCCAGCTGTAATAATTCCAAGCTGCCCTGCTGTCAAAACAGTACCTGCCAAAATTTCTTTCCCATCTTCAGACTTGAAGGGTCGAATCAACTCCAGCCCCTCCATCCGCTTACGGAAAGCAGCTTCCCCTATAACAAGAACCAGATCCTGCCCGCCCTCTTCTTCCAGGCTCATTTCAGATATTTGATATCCAGGACGAAGGAGGGTACGAATCGCTTCCTCTGTTAACGGAGCATTCGTATACTGAGCTATAGTGTCGTTTGTTCGTTGCGCAACAATATTTTTTACAACTCTTCCTGAGAAGATACGAGTGGCCTCCATAATATTCTTCTCATTCTCTTTGCGAATAGCCTCGTTTTCTTGCTCTATATCATCAACCCATACGAGATCGCCTGCAACAAAAGAGGTATCTCCCTCTTCAACAACTCGTACTCTATTGACAGGAGCTACTTTTCTCAATATAACCTCAATATGTTTGTTATTGATAGAGACTCCTTGGGATCGATAAACACCTTGTATTTCATCAACAAGACTGCGCTGTACCGCTTCTATACCTTCCACTTCCAAGAGTTGCTGAGGATCCACGTTCCCCTCCGTTAAATGGTCGGTACGATTGACTTCCTGACCTTCTTCTACAAGCAAATGCTGAGATGAAGGTATGTTATATGTAACCTTTTCTTCCTTCCCTAGCTCATTGCTCGTGATAATGACCTTCCGTTTCCCTTCCATCTCACGAATTTCAGAGACTCTGCCGTCAACGCCAGCGAGGAAAGCGACCTTCTTGGGTCGACGAACTTCAAAGAGTTGCTCAATTCTGGGAAGACCCTGAGTAATATCTTCTCCCGTCATACGAACACCGCCAGTATGGAAGGTTCTCATGGTAAGCTGTGTTCCAGGTTCTCCTATAGATTGAGCGGCCACAACGCCTACAGCCTCTCCCACCGCAACGCCAGAACGTGTAGCCAGATCCATTCCATAACACTTCTGACACACTCCACGCTTCAACGTACACGTTAAGGGACTTCGTACCCAAACGGAAGAGATGCCGAGCTTATCTATGGTTTCAGCAGTCTGAGGCCAAATCAACTCTCCAGCTTCTACAAGAAGCTCTCCAGTCTCAGGATGATAGATATCATATAGGGCAGTTCGTCCTATGATTCTCTCAGCAAGAGAAATCATGACCTTGCCATCTTGGAGCAAAGGATGAATCTCAATACCCTTATTAGTTCCACAATCATGGTCAGTTACTATAATATCCTGAGCTACATCTACCAATCTGCGTGTGAGGTATCCAGACTTTGCCGTACGAAGAGCTGTATCAGCCAATCCCTTTCGTGCTCCGTGAGTGGAAATAAAATACTCCAACATGTTCATACCCTCACGGAAGTTAGCTGTAATAGGATAGTCAATAATTCGTCCCGACGGATCAGACATCAGTCCTCGTATGCCAGCCATCTGTCCCATCTGGCTCTTACTACCACGAGCTCCAGAATCTACCATCATGCGGATGGGGTTCTCGTGAGCCATATTGTCAAGGATACTGTCAGAGATTCTTCGAGCAGCATCTGACCAAAGTATCTCTTTACGGAAGAGGTACTCTTCTTGAGTCAGAATGCCCATCTCATATTCAGACATTAATTCCTCGTCTTCTTCAGCCGCCTCTCGAGTAATTTCCTCTTTCTCCGGCGGAATAATAATGGATTTTACTCCAAAGCTTATTCCGCTCACCGTAGACCAATGGTAACCTAAAGATTTAATGCCATCGAGCATTCTAACGAGTTCCGACCTAGAAATAACATCGTAGGCCTCGTCTATAAGCTTTCCTATGGCTTTTTTACCAAATTGCTTATTCATGAAGCGGAGTTTCTCTGGAAGAATGCTATTAAAAAGTGCTCGACCAGGTGAAGTCTCTATCCACCGATCATCCTCACTTTCTACGTTCCAAGCAGGATCTTTCTTTAGCCGAATCTTCGCATTCAGATGAACTACTTTATGGTTCAATGCGACAAGAACATCTTCTATATTAGAGAAATAATCGCCCTCACCCTTCAAACCATCTCGCAGATCAGTAAGATAGTAAATACCGAGGATAATATCCTGGGTAGGCGTCACTATAGGACGACCGCTTGCTGGGGAAAGCAAGTTGTTGGCAGAAAGCATCAGAAGCCGAGCTTCTGCCTGAGCCTCAAGAGAAAGAGGCACATGGACAGCCATCTGGTCTCCATCAAAGTCTGCGTTAAAAGCTGTGCAGACAAGAGGATGGAGACGAATAGCTTTCCCTTCCATCAGCACAGGCTCAAAGGCCTGAATCCCGAGACGATGCAGTGTTGGGGCACGATTCAAGAGTACGGGATGATCCTTGATAATTTCTTCCAGAATCCCCCAAATTTCCTCTCTTCCTCGTTCAATTAATCGTTTAGCACTTTTCACATTCGGAGCTAGGTTTCGCTCGACCAATTGTCTGATTACAAAAGGCTTAAAGAGCTCGAGAGCCATCTGTTTCGGCAACCCGCACTGATATATTTTGAGCTGCGGGCCTATAACAATAACGGAACGCCCCGAATAGTCGACTCGCTTACCGAGAAGGTTCTGTCGGAACCGACCCTTTTTACCTCTTAAAAGATCCGTTAAGCTCTTCAGAGGTCTATTCCCTGCGCCAAGAACTGCCTTCCCCATTCGACCATTGTCTATAAGAGCATCCACTGACTCCTGAAGCATTCGTTTTTCATTCCGAATGATAATCTCAGGGGCTCGTAGCTCTTGTAACTTGCGAAGTCGATTATTTCTGTTAATGACTCGGCGATACAAATCATTCAAATCTGACGTAGCAAATCGACCACCATCAAGCTGGACCATAGGTCGCAAATCTGGAGGGATAACAGGCAATACCTCTAAGACCATGGATTCCACATGGGAATGGCTTCTCCTGAAATCTTCCGCTACCTGCAATCTTTTAATAAGCTTCCTCTTTTTCTGTCCTGTGCTCTCCGAAACGTCTTCTCTGAGAGTAGCGCACAGAAAATCGAGGTCTATCTTGCTCAGAAGGCTTCTCACACCTTCAGCTCCTATGCCTGCATTAAATTTTTTATCATATGCTGCGCATAAGTGCTGCTCTCTCTCCATAATAATGTCTGCAGGGTCAAAAGGAGAGGACCCCTTATCTATAACGATATAGCAAGGATCTTCTATGGTAACAGTCTCAACCTGAGCCATGAAACGACCAGGATATTTTTCGTGGAACATCTGAAACTCTGTGGACGACACAATATCTCCCTTTGCGAAGGGAAGCTTCGCTGCCGCTGTTACGACAAAAGTTTCCTGATTGTTCACTATGGCTCTCTTGGTCTCAAACTCAAGACCAAGCTTTTCAAGTCGATCCAGCTCAGACGCAGAAGCCACATCGCCAGGAGTAAATTCCAGCCCTTCTGGCACTGTCACGAATTCAAAGGCGGGCTCTACTTTGAAAAGGCTATCACCATATTCCGTCTTATACCTCGATACTTGCTGAGCAGTAAGGACATCTCCCACATTAACCGGGATATCATCGACACTTACAATTCGATATGCCTCTTCTGCCTTAATCTTGGAATCGTAATAAGAGTGAATTTTAACCTCACTCTCCGCAATGACATCCCCACGTTTGGCCAAGTCCGGACGCCGGCCCTCCATAACTATCTTATAAGCTGGTTCTCGCTTGCGAGTCGGAGCAAAGTATACGACCTTCTCTAAATCTTTCGTGCTCGTTCCAAGGAGAAGGCTCAAACGACTGGGAATTCCCCTGAGGTACCAAATATGAACGACAGGTGCAGCCAGTTCTATATGGCCCATCCTCTCGCGACGAACGCGATTATCGGTCACTTCTACTCCGCAACGATCACAGACGATCCCCTTGAACTTAGGCCCGCTTCGCTTATATTTGCCGCAAGCACACTCGTAGCTTTTGGTAGGCCCAAAGATACGCTCACAAAAGAGTCCATCTTTTTCTGGGCGAAGGGTTCGATAGTTGATTGTCTCAGGTTTTTTTACCTCGCCACTGGAAAGCTCTCTGATCCGTTCCGGGCTAGCCAGCTTAATGCGGACCCCAACTATTTCTTTCTGGCTCATCTATTCTTCAGCCCCCTCTGGGTCGTCGTTACGATCTTCGAACACGCCTTCAAAAAGCATGTTTTCGATCACCTGTTCTTCCGCATTTTCTATTTCTTTCTGTTCCTCTTCCACTACATTTTCTTCCTCAACAGGTTTTTCTACTGCTTTTTCTTTAACTTCAGGAGCTGCTACGACGCTACGACGACTGGCTCCTTCCTCATCTTCTTCATCCATAACCAGCTCGCCAATCGTTCCATCGCTGTACTTTATCTCCACATCAAGAACGAGTCCTTGCAACTCTTTTACAAGTACTCGGAAGCTTTCAGGGACTCCCGGCCTTGCTAGATTTTGCCCCTTAACTATTTTTTCATAGGTTTTCAAGCGACCTCTGATGTCGTCTGATTTCACAGTAAGCATTTCTTGTAAGATATGGGCTGCTCCGTATCCTTCAAGAGCCCAAACCTCCATTTCTCCGAAACGCTGCCCACCGAACTGGGCCTTCCCTCCAAGAGGCTGCTGTGTAATTAAACTGTAAGGCCCTATAGAACGGGCATGAATCTTATCATCTACGAGGTGAATCAATTTAAGCATATACATGTACCCTACGGTGACCTTCTTCTCCATGGGTTCTCCCGTACGGCCATCGTACAAGGTAATCATTCCGTCTGACGTAAGATCAGGATATTTCTCTTTGTTCAGTTTTTCCAACTGCTCAAAAATTTCATCTTCCTGAGCGCCCTCAAAGACAGGTGTAGCTACCTGCCAGCCATTATGTACTGCAACAAACCCCATGATAGTTTCTAAAACCTGACCAAGGTTCATTCGGCTAGGAACACCTAAAGGGTTCAGCACAATATCGCAAGGAGTACCATCGGGAAGATACGGCATATCCTCTATAGGCAGGACTTTTGAAACCACGCCCTTGTTGCCGTGGCGACCAGCCATTTTGTCTCCCACGGTAATCTTTCTAAGCTGTGCAACATATATTTTGACAACTTCACTTACGCCAGGGCTTAAAGCATCTGGGTTATTTTCTCGAGTCATGCGCTTGACAGCAACAATTTTTCCTCTCGCTCCATGAGGAACTTTTAGCGATGTATCGCGTACTTCACGTGCTTTCTCTCCAAAAATAGCCCTCAACAGTTTCTCTTCTGGGGACTGGTCTGATTCACCCTTAGGCGTGACCTTACCTACTAGTATATCTCCAGCGTTGACCTCAGCTCCCACCCGCACAATGCCGTATTCGTCAAGGTTCTTCAACATGTCTTCGCCTACGTTAGGAATGTCGCGAGTGATCTCTTCAGGCCCTAATTTGGTATCCCGGGCCTCAATTTCATATTCTTCTATATGGATAGACGTATAAAAGTCTTCTTTTACCAAGCGCTCACTTAAAAGAATAGCATCCTCATAGTTGTACCCTTCCCATGGAAGGAATGCTACAAGAACATTCCGCCCTAAAGCTAGCTCTCCATTGTCTACCGATTGCCCATCAGCTATAATATCGCCCTTCTTAACCATTTCGCCTTTGTAAACAGAAGGACGCTGATGAATAATTGTGCCCTGATTCGAACGACGGAACTTCACTAGGGGGTAGATCTGAAGCCCTTTTTTCGTCCGTATCTCAACTTTATCTGCATCAACATACACGACTTCGCCGTCTACATCAGTAACGACACAAGAGCCAGAATCTTTAGCAATACGATGCTCCATTCCAGTACCTACTACTGGAGCTTCAGGCTGGATTAAAGGAACAGCCTGACGTTGCATGTTCGATCCCATCAGAGCTCTATTTGCGTCATCATGCTCCAGAAAAGGTATCAAAGCTGTTGAAACCGACACTATCTGCTTGGGAGACACGTCTAGGTAATCTACCATTTCTCTGGGGACGAGCTCTATGTCACCTCTATAGCGAGTGTGGCATTCTTTTTCAAGATAACCATCCTCGTCAATAAAAGTATTAGCTCGCCCAATATACATGTCGTCTTCTTCATCAGCAGAAAGATAGACAATCTCATTCATGACCTTCCCATCCACTACTTTTCTGCGTGGCGTCATGAGGAAGCCGTATTCATTTACACGTGCATAGGTTGCAAGTGACGTAACAAGACCGATATTAGGCCCTTCCGGAGTTTCGATAGGACATACTCGTCCATAGTGAGTATGATGAACGTCACGAGCCTCAAATCCGGCTCGTTCTCTGCTCAAACCACCCGGTCCAAGAGCTGAAAGACGACGACGATGGGTGACCTCTGCCAAGGGGTTAGTCTGATCCATAAATTGAGAAAGCTGGCCAGAACCAAAAAATTCTCGAATTGCCGCAGCAATAGGACGAACGTTGATAAGGTCTCGAGCCATGGCCGCTTCGAGATCTGGAATAGTCGTCATCCTCTCTTTAGCTATTCTTTCCATGCGAAGCAAACCGATACGAATCTGGTTCTGAAGCAATTCTCCCACTGAACGGACTCGGCGGTTGCCAAGATGGTCAATATCATCATCACTAACTTCCGGATTTCGAAGGTTGATTACCCCTTGAATAATTTTACGCAAATCTTCCAAAGTCAAAAGACGATTATCTTCAGGGATATTGAGGTCAAGCCGTCTATTCATCTTATACCGGCCCACTCTCCCCAAGTTATAACGTCTTGTATCGAAGAAAAGACTGTAGACATATTCTCTAGCATTTTCCACTCGTGCCGGCTCGTTGGGTCGAAGACGACGGAACATTTCTAACACAGCCTCATCACTATTGGACGTGCTATCTCGCTCCAACGTTGCAGCAATAGCCGGATCCACCGCCCAAACATGTATCTTGGTGCGGCCAAGATCCCAAAGTTTTTCAACATGCTCTTTGGTGAGCCGGCTATTCTTTGCCACTATCTCATTTCCATCGCCATCAAGAACAGTTTCTGCCACAAGACGACCTTTCGTTTCCTCTTCTGTCAGGTCAATCTCTTCAGCTTCGGCGCCAAACATATCGAGAATTTCCTGATTGTTTGAAACACCAAAAGCTTTCAATAAAATAGTAGCAGGAAGTTTTTTCCTGTTATCGATATTGACAGACAACACATCTCCTGGGCTGAGATTAAACTCAAGCCATGCTCCTCTGTCAGGAATAATCTTCGCTGAATAGGATTCCTGCCCAGGGATCTGCTCTTCCTTATGAAAATAAACACCAGCTGAACGTGCAAGTTGATTAACCACCACTCGCTCCGTCCCATTAATGATAAAGGTGCCACGTTTCGTCATAATAGGGAAATCACCAAGGAATATTTCTTCTTCTTTAATCTCCTTGGTTTTCCTATTAACTAAGCGAATAGTAGCACGTATGGGCTGGGACCACGTGAGGTCTCTTTGACGAGCTTCTTCCTCATCTCCCGAAGGGACATCAATGAAATAATGAATAAACTCGAGAGCGAAAGCCCCGTCATAACTCTCAATAGGAAAAACTTCATTCAAAAGTTCTTCCAGTCCTTGCAACTTTCTGGAGTCCGGATCACAATCCCTCTGGTAAAACCAGTCATAAGAATTGTGTTGGACTTCTATCATGTCAGGTATCTCTACAAGATCCCTGGCACGACCGAAAGTCAACCTCTGCCGCATTCTGCCCACGGGAACAAACTCGGCCATGCGCCTAATGACCTCCCTGTAAAAGATATGGGGGAAAATATGTTAACGAAGAACAAAGATAACAAAAAGGGTGCGTTGTGTCAACGACACAACGCAGCCCCTTATTATATACGCTATAAGGCTTTTAATGCAAGTCTTTAAAAAATATGGTGCCGAGGCGGGGACTCGAACCCCGACAGGCTTGCGCCCACTAGAACCTGAATCTAGCG
>NZ_DHFC01000007.1:12469-157154 GCF_002400205.1 Aminobacterium sp. UBA4834
ACTAGAACCTGAATCTAGCGCGTATACCAATTTCGCCACCCCGGCTTTTATCATCACGACGGTAATTGTAGCAAGGCAAGGCTCCTTTGGCAAGCCTAATCTTTATTTCCCAAGGCCTGCGGCTCGACTCAGCCGATCTCGCAAAGCCAATCCTATGCCTGCTTCTTCTGGCCACTCAGCTATTATAATGTCGATGTTCCTTCCTTCTAACACACGAAATGCAGAGAAAAGGCCGTGGGCATAATACTCCGGAGTTTTAAAAAGGATCTTTTCTTCTACTGGATGTAACGGTTCTTTCATCCCTATATACCCTATCCTCTTCCCTGCCACTTCAGTACGAAGCCAATCGCAGTCATCCTTCCAGAGATAAAGAGGAATCAAAGGAGCATAGTGCCGATATCTCGTTCCAGGAGAACGTTTTTTCTTCTCTTCACCTGGAAGAAGTACCACTCTCCCAACTACCTCTTCTATGCGCTCTACAGGCATCCCCCCGGCACGTAGCAATACTACGACTTTATCAGTTACATCTATAACAGTAGATTCAAGTCCTACATCCGTAGCTCCACCATCCAGAATAATATCTACAGCATCTCCCAAATCGGCTAATACAGAGGAAGCTTCTGTTGGGCTGGGGCGCCCGCTTTTATTGGCACTTGGAGCAGCGATAGGCACTCCCGCAGCTTTAATAAAAGCCATAGCTACAGGATGGGAGGGCATACGAACCGCTACAGTTCCCAATCCTGCTGTAACAGAAGGAGGCACTATAGACTTAACTGGTAATACGAGCGTTAAAGGACCTGGCCAAAAAATATCCATCAAGAGTTTCGCCCTTTCATCTACATAAGCAACCTGTTCCACATCTTCCGGCAAAGCGAAGTGAAGAATTAATGGATTATCTACCGGTCTTCCTTTAGCAGCAAAAATTTTTCGAACAGCCTTATCATCAAGCCCATTAGCACCAAGGCCATAGACAGTTTCTGTAGGGAAAGCGACAAGTGCCCCATCTCGAATAGCTTCCCCAGCCTCACTTATAATGTCAGGCTCAGGATTCCAACGATCTACAGAATAGACTTTAGTTTTCATTTTCGTCACCTTCTCCATGGAAAACTTCATTAAAATGTTGTCTGAATTCTGGGAAGCTTCCGTTGAGAATAGACTCCCTCATCTGTTCCATGAGACGTATAAGGAATCTCAGATTATGCCAACTACATAAACGAGCCGCTAATATTTCTCCTGCCTTGTAAAGATGGCGTAAATATGCCTTAGTAAAGTGACGACAAACATAACAGTCGCAGTGAGGATCAATAGGAGAAAAATCTCGAGCATAGATCTGATTCTTAATGTTTATTTTCCCTGTAGAAACAAATACAGTTCCTGTACGGCCATTACGGGTTGGCAAGACACAGTCAAACATGTCCACTCCTCTGGCTACTCCTTCTACTAGATTGGAAGGATGGCCCACTCCCATGAGATAACGAGGTTTATTAACGGGCATTTCTGTCTTCAGTACATCAAGCATTTGATACATGACGTGATGGGGTTCTCCCACTGAAAGCCCTCCTATGCCATATCCCGGGAAATCCAATGCTGTAATCTCTCGCACAGATTGACGGCGTAAATCTTCATAAACTGATCCCTGGACAATGCCAAAAAGAGCTTGATCTACCCTATGATGGGCTTCTTTAGAACGATAAGCCCATCGAGTCGTGCGAGCTAAAGCAGCTTCTGCTTCCTCACGAGTACAAGGATAGTGAAGGCACTGATCGAAACACATGGCTATATCGCTTCCCAGCTTCTGTTGCACACCCATAGACCATTCGGGATTCATGACATGGCGACTTCCGTCGAGATGGGATTGGCAAATAACGCCTTCATCTGTCACTTTATTCAGGGTGGCAAGGGAAAAAACCTGGAATCCGCCACTATCAGTTAAGATAGGGTGATGCCAATCCATAAAACGATGGAGCCCACCTGCTTCCTCCACAATATCTGCCCCAGGGCGAAGATAGAGATGGTACGTATTAGATAAAATAATTTGCGCTTTTATGGCTTCTAATTCAAAGGGAGCCATAGCTTTTACAGTTGCCTGAGTCCCTACAGGCATAAAAACAGGGGTACGAATAACCCCATGGGGGGTTTCAAATTCTCCTGCCCTCGCTCCTGTTTCCGGGCATTGTGCGAGTACTCGAAATGTAAACATTTATTGATCCTCCCATTGAAAGAGAGAATAGGCATTGCGCCAGACTACCCTTTTCAGTTCTTCCACACTTATTCCCCTAACCTCGGCCACTACATCGTATACCTCAGTAACGAAAGATGGCTCATTCCTTTTTCCCCGATGATGCTGGGGGGCAAGCCAGGGGGCATCTGTTTCGCACAACAGTCTATCTAGAGGCATGGATGCTGCAACTTCTCTTAAAATATGATTTCTTTTATACGTTACAGGGCCTGCAAAAGAAAGATAAAACCCCATATCCAATGCTCGTTTTCCATCCTCCATATTTCCAGAAAAACAGTGTATAACACCTTTGAAAAAGGAGTTCCCACTTCGATCCAGAGTGGCGAAGAGATCTTGAAAGGCATCTCTTACATGAAGGATAAGAGGTTTGTCCACTTCCTTGGCCCACTGAATGTGCCATAAAAGCACCTGTTGCTGAATATTTCGTGGAGAGTAATCGTAGAAATAATCCAGACCGCTTTCCCCAATAGCTAATACTCGCGGGTGACAAGCAAGACTTTTCAACTCTTCCGGTATGCCCCATGAGATAGTACTCGCATCATGGGGATGGACACCAATAGCAGCAAAAAGGCCCTGTGCGCTGTATTTTTCTGCTAGATGTACAGCCTCTTTGCTAGAGGGAATGTCGCCACCTACCACAAGCATGCGTCGAAGGCCTGATTCCACCGCTCTATCGACTACGAGAGAGAGATCCTCTTTATAATCCTCTGAATTTAAATGACAATGAGTATCAACAAAATATGACACGTCTACCACACCTTATTCAAAAAATATCGGGTCTCTTCCAGGAGAAGAAACCCGATACAAACATTTATCTCCCGTTTAGCTAACTCGACATCCCAAGGGAATATTTTTGTCAGGGGTCAACAAAGCCAACGTAGATTTATCGGCGGGGCCTGAAGCCAAAAGCATTCCTCTGCTCTCGACACCGCAAAGTTTAACGGGCTTAAGGTTCACCACTACAACGATCCTCTTCCCAAGGAGCTCTTCCTTTGTAAAATGTTCCTTTATTCCGGAAACGATAGTACGCTTTTCATAGCCGAGATCGACTAAAAGTTTATATAGCTTTCTCGCTTTAGGGATATCCTCAACTTCTACTATTTGCCCTACTCTCAGTTCTACTTTTGCAAAATCATCAATTAAAATTTGTTCTTCATGGTTACCTGGGTCGGGCATGGAGTTTTTTTTCTCCTCCCGCTCTGCCTTTTCTTTCTTCCACTTCTCCAAGTCAATACGCGGGAAGAGAACGTCCCCTTTCGCTGTTTTAGTCCCTGCCGGGAATTCTCCAAAAACGTAACCACAAATGCTGTGATCTTCTGGCTTTCCAGGAAGCCCCATTTGCTGCCATAGTCTTTGAGCAGCATAAGGCATAACAGGAGTGATAAGTAAGCCCGTAGCTCGCAAAATCTCTGCGAGAACGAACAACACTGTGTCTAATCTCTCCTCAGGTCCCTCTTTGCCGAGCTTCCAAGGCATAGTCTCATCAATATATTTGTTCCCTTGTCGAATGAGGCCCCAGATGCTTTTTAGAGCTTCATCATAGGCAAAATTAGACATATGTTCCTCTACTTGAGCAAAGGTAGATACGATACACTCCTTTATATCTTCATCCATGGCATTAAAAGACGTATAGGAAGGAATGACGCCATTTCTAAAGTTTTTGACCATTTGAAGAGTTCGATTGAGTAAATTCCCAAGGTCATTGGCCAAATCTGAATTAATACGCTGTACCATAGCCTGCTCGGAGAAATCACCGTCAAGACCAAACGTTACTTCCCTAAGAAGGAAATAGCGGAAGGGGTCCACGCCATAACACTTCACCATTTCAAAGGGATCCACAACATTCCCTTTCGACTTCGACATTTTTTCGCCTTCAACAGTCCACCATCCATGAGCAAAAACAGAGACAGGAGGATTCAACCCCAACGCAATGAGCATAATGGGCCAAATAACACAATGAAATCGAATAATGTCTTTTCCAACAAGGTGATGGACATGGGGCCAATATTTCTCCAGTTTTTGAGGATCAGACATATAACCACATGCCGTTAGATAGTTAATCAACGCATCAAACCATACATAAACTACATGTTTTTCATCGCCTGGGAGAGGGATGCCCCACTTGATAGTAGTGCGAGAAACAGATTGGTCCCGGAGGCCACTTTTGATAAAACTGACTATCTCGTTATACCGGCTTTTAGGCATAATAGCTTTTAGATTTTTCTCATAGTAATCTAAAAGCTGATCAGCATATTTTGATGCCCTGAAAAAGTAGCTTTCCTCCTCCATTTTCTGAAGAGGACGCCCACAGTCTGGACATGTCTTATCTTCTCCCATGCTGCTTTCTGGAACATATGTTTCGCAAGGAATACAATACCATCCTTCATATGTCCCCTTATAAATATCCCCTTGTTCCATAAGTTTTTTAAATATGGCCTGAACCACAACTTCATGGCGTTTCTCTGTCGTTCGGATAAAGTCATCGTTTGAAATATTCAGCACTTCCCAAAGCTTGCGGAAGTTTTCCATGGTTTTATCTGCCAGTTCTTTCGCCGTCAGCCCCTTCTTTTCAGCGCTTTGCTGGATTTTCTGACCATGCTCGTCAGTTCCCGTACAGAAGAAAACATCATAGCCCGTCATTCGTCGATATCGAGCCATAACATCAGCAGCTATAGTTGTATAGGCGTGTCCTATATGGGGGATATCGTTAACATAATAAATGGGAGTCGTGATATAAAAGCTTTTCTCAGACATAATTTCTCCTCCTTCTTTCAATTTAGTCCTGTCCCCTATGAATCAGCCAATCTTTGACTGTATTTTTCGATACTGAGTAATGTTGAATTATAAATTCTACAACTTCTTTCGATGTAATGCCATCGCGCAACATGTCAAGGGCCTTTCCCTGCCATATACTTTCATCAAGTGGCGCGGATAGAGCCCTATCTACTATAAGGACAAGTTCTCCACGAACCCCCTCTTCCTCTATACCTTTTAGAAGGAGAGAGAGAGAGGATCTCCGGGCTTCTTGATATATTTTGCTGATTTCCCGAACTAAAGCTGCTGGGCGATCTCCAAAAAATTTTAATATATCTCGCAAATGTTTCTGAGCTTTATGAGGGGAAAGATAGATAATAATAGGGAAAGGATGATCTTTCAAAAGAGCCAGCTCTTTCTGCCTTTCTCCTGCTTTATCTGGTAAAAAACCATAAAAAGTAAAAGGATGAGGCCCTAATCCTGATTGAATAAGGGCTGGAACAAACGCTGTCGGACCTGGCAAAACATCCACCAGTATATTTTCGGACAATGCTGCACGAATCAGAATGGCTCCGGGATCCGAAATGCCAGGCGTGCCTGCATCGGCAACAAGGGCGACTTGTTCCCCTTTACGAAGTCGTTCTAACAGTTGTTCTCCCCTTTTATATTCATTATGGGCATAATAAGAAATCGTAGGGACTCGTATGTGATAATGTTGAAGGAGTATGGCTGTTTTCCGAGTATCCTCACAAGCAATAATATCCGCTTCTCGAAGTACTCGAATGGCCCGGATTGTTATATCTCCTAGGTTTCCTATGGGAGTAGGAACTACAAAAAGAGGCATTATGCCCTCCCTTCCGGCAAACGGTACGCCGCTAATAAATCTGGAGTGAAATGCCCCTGTTCATCATATATGAAAAGGGGCGGTTCTATAGTCACACCAGTCCCGGCAGACCGCACCGCATCCACCAGAATCATAGATGCTTTTTTATCTGGACGGGGATGAACCAGACGAATTCGCTTCGGAAGTATATTATTCTGGGTAAGACTCCACAATAGCTCTGCTGCCCGTTGAGCTCGAAATATCATATAGAGATGACCTCGATTCTTTAAGAGAAACCGAGACGCCCGCACTAAATCGAGTAACGAACAATAAAGTCCCTGCCGAGCAGTCGCATCACTGAATGATTTTGTCCATCGGCTCCGCGCTGGTTCGTCGTAAGGGGGGTTAGTGACCACCACGTCAAAAGACTGAGGCGCATACATCTTTTTTACTTCCCGAAGATCTCCAAGAGAAAAATGCACACGCTCCTCCAATTCGTTTTCAAGAGCGTTGCGTTTGGCTAAATCAACAAGTTCTTTCTGTATCTCAAGTCCCTCTATACGTACGCTTTGAGGAAGACGAAGGGCCAAAAGCAATGATATGACACCCGTAGCACTCCCTAGTTCAATGAGGTTATCTCTTCTTCTCGCCTGAGCAAAAGAGGCTAATAGAATAGTATCCACCGTTACCCGAGGACCATCTACCGGCTGCCACGCTTTTAAGGCCCCATAAAGGACATTATCACAGGTTGCTTTTATTCCTTCCATTCGTCCAGACTCACTCCTATAACTTTTGAAAGGCCAGGTTCCGACATAGTAACACCATAAAGGACATCAGCTCGTTCCATAGTGCTCCTCCGGTGGGTCATAGCCAATATCTGTATATACGCTGCATAATCTGTAACAAGATCTACAAATCGAAGCAAATTATATTCATCCAAAGCGGCATCTACTTCATCCAAAATTGCGAGAGGGACAGCAGCCACTTCCATAGTAGCAAAAAGGAGGGCTATCGCCGATAAAGATTGTTCCCCCCCAGAAAGCTGCGTTAGGTTCTGTAGTTTTTTCCCAGGTGGTCTAGCATAAATATCAACCCCGGCTTCCCATAGGGAGAGGCCCTCTTCCATTTGAAGATGAGCTTCGCCTCCACCAAAGAGTCGTTGGAAAAGAGCATTGAATCGCTTATCGGTATTGACAAGAGCCTCTCCAAACACTTGTCCCACACGCCTGTCTGTATCTTGGATCATTTCCTGCAATTCCTTTATTCCAGCGCGTACATCCTTCATTTGTTCAGAAAGAAAGGCAAGCCGCGCATTGAGAGATTCATGTTCAGAAAGGACGCCGAGATCATACTCTCCCAATTCCCGTAGTTTCTTCTCTAGTCGTTTAACACCCGCTAATCCTTCGTCTCTCAAATCGTCAGGAAGAGAAAGAGGCCCTGGATAGGGGTAGTTTTCTTCCCACAAAGAGGTAATCTGAGTGAGTTCTCCCTCTACGTTGTCAAGCTGCCGACGGCAATCACGTAGCTGTTCTTCACAATTTTGGCGAAACTGTACGGCATCTGCGTGACGCTGTACCAAAAAAGTTATCTTGTTATTTATAACAACCAGGTCGTCTTGCACTCTCTTCTCTTCTTTTAGCGCATTCCCCCGACGAGACCACACATGGTACGACTCTTTTCCAAGAGATTGAAGTCTGTCAAGATTTACCAAAAGATCCCCTGATACCTTCTCCCGTTCCTGTGTCAAATCGAGGAGCGTTCGCTCCATGCGCCGCACCTCCGAATCCATCCGTTCTACAAGGACGTGATGGGCTCGAACTTTTTCCCTCGTTATAGCGGCTTCGGCCTGGGCTGAGGAAAGCTTATGTTCCAGATCTGCTTCATCTGGCAAATCACCAAAATCCAGGATCGTTTTTTCCAGTTCCTCAGAGTGAAGGATTATTTGCTCCGTCAACGTTACATCCTGTTCTGCCTCTTTTTTAAATGCGTCTTCTTCCCTCTTCAAACGTTGCGCTTCTTTGAAGAGGCTGTCTTTCCGGGCTATAAGTATTGACAATTCCTTCTCTATTTCTTGCTCCTGCTCGCAAAGTCCTGTTTTATGAAAAGCAACTTCTTGTTCCCGTTTTTCCGCTTCCCGTAATTCAGAAGAAAAATTTTTAAGAGCAAGACGTTCCTTTTCGAGATGATTGTTCAGTTCATCTATAAGAAGGCGCCGTTCAATAGCACCTCCAGAACGACGGAATTTACCACCGCTCACACTTCCTGCGACAGTAAAGACATCTCCATCAAGAGTCACTATGGGGAAAGAAGCGCCTATACGGGCTAATTGGACACCCACATCATATGATTCTATTATAAGAAGATCTCCAAGGAGGTGCCGCACTGCCGGGTCCCATCGTTCTTTTATAGAGAGCAAGTCTACGGCCCATCCTACAATTCCTTTATCAGAGAGATGAAAATTACGGTCAGGTGTGCGGGGATAACATCGTTCTAGCGGCAAAAAGGTCACACGGCCTGCTTTTCGTTCCTTTACAAGTTCTATGCCTTCGCGAGCCTCCTCCAGAGTTGAAACCAACAACCAGAACTGTCGGCCACCAAGATACGCTTCCAGAGGCAACGCCAATTCACTGGAACACGTAAAAGCATCAGCCACAAGAGTAGCCTTTATATTTAATTTTCCTAGTTTCCCCGCCGCTAATACAACACGAACTGGCTCGGGATAAAGTCGTTGTTCCGTGTTTTCATAAAGAGTTTCCAGCTGATTTTCCAGTTGGGTTACATTCTTTTTTGCAAAAGTTACAGAAGAGGCTAACTGCTGGCAAGAGGCGTATGCCTCTGCATGGAGAGCGGAGGTTCCTTCTCTCTGGGCCTGGAGATCCAAAAGCTCGTGTTGCTTATGTTCCGAGTCTTTCATAAGCTCTTGCAACTTTTTTTCTGCCTCATCACGCTCTCGAAGACTCCCTTCCAAGGCAGCTTTTCTAGCCTTAAGACGTGCGTCTATACGATTTTTCTCCATTTCCAAACGAGCCACTTCTTCTCTGCATTTCTGACGTCGTTTTCTTTCCTCATGGAGAGATGTGCGCAGTTGGGAAAATTCTTCAGAAATAGATGAAATAACCCCTTCTTTTTCTTTTAGCTCATTACAAAACGAGACATACGCTTTTTTCGTAACTGCAGTTTCGCCTCGTACCTCTTTGAGATTCCCCTCTAATATTTTAGTATCTTCAGCCAGAGAGCATAGTTTTTCGCGAGCTCCCTTAACAGAAAGTCCCACAGCAAAACATTGCCGATGAAGAGAGTCTCTCTGAGAATCCAACGCAATGAGAGTTTCGCCAAGAGATCGGCTATTTTGTTTCAATCCCGCTATTTTCGATTGGTAAAAACGGAGACCATATTCCCATAGAGTTTCCCACTCTATGGCTTGAGCTTTCCGACTATCTACGCTGCTTACATGATGTTGTAAAGATACAATCTCTTTCTCAAGAAAAGTTCTCCGCGAAAAATAATAATCCCGTCGCCGCCCTTCAAGCTCATGGAGAATCCCCCTGGCTTCTTCAGCTATAGATACTAAAGGTAAAATTTCATCTCGACGCATTGTAAGTTCCAAAACAAGAGTTTGGAGCCTCGCTAGCTCATCTGTAGCCGATTTAAGTTTCTGACTGGCGTCCTCTCTTTTTTTTCTATATCGATCAATACCAAAGAGCGCTTCAAGAACTGTACGACGCTGAAGGGGCCTCTGCCGAATGGCTTCAGCTACTTCTCCCTGACCAATAAAGGCAAATTGCTCACCTTCAAGATGCCATTCACGTTTAATCTCATCAAGGTCCTGAAGACGAATACGCACCCCATCAACAGAAAGAGTCGTTCCACTTTCTGGGGAGAACTCTCTTCTAACAGTACAAATCTGAGGATCTTCTCGCAAAGAGAGAAGAACCTCAGTTTCCCCAGCTGAAGGAACACTGGCACTTCCCTGGAAAAGGAGGTCACTCTGTTTGGTAATTCTCAGACGGTTAGGGCTCCCTTCTCCTAAGACCCAGCGCAACCCATCGAGAATATTACTCTTGCCACTGCCATTAGGGCCTACAATAGCAGTGAATCCTGGAGAAAAAAGAAGTTCATGCTCTCCTCCAAAACTTTTAAATCCTTTAAGACGAAGCCGTTCGATAAACACGAATTTTTGCCTCCCACTGCTCCATCTGTTCTACTTTACGCTCCACAAGATCCAACGTTCCTTGAACATCTAACCTGTATTTACTCCAGGCAAACTCCGGAGCTCCGGCAATGAAGATCTTTCGCCCAAACTCTTCCTCCCAAAGAAAAAGATATGTTTCTGCTATATATTGGGCAATAGCTGGATGAGCCTCAAGAAGCATGGCTTCTGATTTATTGGAAAGCGCAACTTTCCGTAAAAAGCGCTTGATATGCATAGCGACGCTATCTTCTTTAAGAACCCAACCATATCCACCACAAAAGGGACAACCTCGGGTCATCACTGAACGGACATCGGGACGAGCCCGTTTCCTGGTAATCTCTACGAGGCCAAGCTGGGAAACTCCAAATATTCTGGCTCGGTATCGATCGCTCTGAAAGACTTCTTCGAGACGCTTAAGAAGCTTTTGTCTATCCTCTTCATATTCCATATCTATAAAGTCGATCACAACAATGCCACCGATAGCTCGGAGCCGAAGCTGGCGAGCTATTTCATCTGCCGCCTCCAGGTTGGTATCAAGGACTGTGTGACGAAGATCCGTATCTCCTACGAATTTCCCTGTATTCACATCTATAACTGTAAGCGCTTCAGTATGGTCTATGATGAGATACGCTCCGGATTTTAACCACACTTTCCTATCGAGGGCCGTCTCTAGGTCTCTCTCTATGCCATAGAAATCAAAAATAGGGGTATTCCCCTGATATAGCTCTACCTCAGGAGCCCTGTCTTCCAAAAGCCTCACAAGGAAATCATTTACTTTTTCATGCTCTTCTTCGCTATCAATAATAATCTCACTTACATCTCCAGTAAGCTCGTCGCGAAGAACCCGTCCCACCAGACCTATATCCCGATAAATAAGGCATGGTGCCGACTGTACCTGAGCGTTATGCTTTATTTCCTCCCAAAGATCCTGAAGGTTATGAAGTTCATGCATTAATACCTCTTCATCAACACCTTCTGCCGCCGTACGAATAATAACTCCATATCCATTGCCCTCATCTCTCAGCTTCTTGGCGAGGGCGCGAAGACGTTTTCGCTCCTCTTCGTCTGTAATACGTTTTGAAACCCCCGTCTCCTGCCCCTCAGGAACAAATACGAGGTATCGTCCGGGGAGAGAGATCCTTGCTGTAACTCGAGCTCCTTTATTTTTACGAGCGGCCTTAACAACTTGAACCACTACTTCAATATTCGGTTTAAGGTCGAGTCCCTTGGCATCATTTAAGTAAAGAAAGGCATTTCTACCATCGCCTAGATTTACAAAAGCCGCATGTATTCCAGGCAATACACTATCCACTCTAGCCTTATATACCTCTCCAGTTTTTTGTCGCTCCCACATTCGCTCAATAAAGATATCCACAAGGCGGCCATTTTCAATAATAGCCACTCTCATCTCTTCCGGGTCGACGATGTTGGCCACGATCTTTCTATCAGTCATTGAACTACCCCCTCACCTCTTATAAATTGAGCTGGTAAACGAGGAGGATTCTTTTGAAAAACAAGGGGTTCAAGGTTCCCTTCGTTCCATTTTCCCACAGTGGTCCGTACAAGTTTAACGTCAGCCCACCCTTGTATAAGGCCTACTCGCTCTAACTCCTTTATTAAAGCGCCCGGGCCTAAGCTATAGGGGTCAGAAAAAACGCACTCAACAAAAGGGGAACAGAGCGTCCAGTTGAGTAGTTTCTCTGGCAAAAAAGCTTGATCCTCCAGCTGGCGTACTAATTTCGGCAATGAGTTTTCGGAACGAAAACCTATAAGATATCCTGAAGCATTGCAGCTTTTACTAATGGAAGGTCCTTCGTAAATAGCACCACCTGTAATAGTGAAAGCAGATGGAAGAGTTTTATTCCAGCTTTCTAAAAAGTCATCATTCCAATTCCTCACCCAAATGTCAGCAGGTTCCGAAAGAGCTATGATCCCCACCGGAAGCTCTGGGCCTAAGCTCACTCTTGGTCTGGGAGAAAATCCTTCTGTAAGGACAAAATCCAAACCTGCCCTTCTTCCTGCTCGATAAAGCGTTTGAGGCATAGAGATATGAGAGATAAAACACCCTCGTCCCCGTTTTGAGTAAGTGATTCTCACCCGGAACATTAGTGAACGCCTCCCTGCGACCATTGACAGCCATAAGACTGCCAACCGCACCCATGACAATGAGACCAGCGACAATCAGGCGTTAAAAGACCTTGTATGGCCTTTTCTCGTTCCCTCCAAAGGAAATCGCGGGATACCCCTGTATCTATATGGTCCCAAGGGAAACCTTCTTTCTCTTCGCGAGATCGCAAATTAAAGGAGCTAGGATCTATTCCTCTCTCCTCAAAAGCCTCGAACCAACGCTGGAGAGAAAAGGTCTCACTCCATCCGTCAAAACGAGCCCCTTTCTCCCATGCTAAAGCAATAACTGAGGCTAAACGCCGATCTCCACGGGCAAAAACACCTTCTAAGAAGCTTTGTTCCGGCTCATGATATTTAAGAGAGATTCTTCGGTTATAGATCTTACTTTTCAAATATTGTCCTTTCTGCCGTAGTTCTTCTATAGAATTTTGAGGTTCCCACTGGAATGGGGTATGGGCTTTCGGGACAAAACCTGCTACAGACACTGCTATATTTGTTCTTCTCTTCCATGATTTCCCGATGGAAAGTGCGTGAAGGGCAATATCCACGATACCATCGAGATCTTGTTCCGTTTCGGTAGGTAACCCCATCATAAAATAGAGCTTCACGCGATCCCATCCATGGCTAAAGGCAGCGTTAAGGGCGTATTCTATATCCTCCTCAGACACTCCTTTATTGATAACATTTCGAAGTCTCTGCGTTCCTGCTTCAGGAGCAAAAGTCAGTCCTCCACGGCGCATGACCTCAAGAGAAGCCGCTAAATCTACAGAAAATCTATCCATTCTGAGACTTGGCAAGCTGACTTTGATCCCTTTACCATTGACTATTGGCTCGATCTTCTGAAGAAGCTCTGTTAAGCCAGAAAAATCACAGGAAGCAAGGGAAATAAGCCCCACCTCTTCCCAACCAGAGGTGTTTGTCAAGTTAGAAACCAAATTCACAATTTCTCCTACCGTCCGTTCCCTCACGGGACGATAAATAATCCCAGCCTGGCAAAAACGGCACCCACGAGAACACCCACGAAAAATTTCGATGGGAACTCGATCATGAACCACATCAGCTGTAGGGACAATAAGTTCCTCTGGATAAAAAGAGCCTCGAAAATCTTCCACTATTTGGCGTTTGATCGGGAGAGACAACGCTGAAGAAAAATGGACAGCATCTCCATCCTGATGGGCATTTACAAGGGACGGAACATAAATTCCTTTTATATGAGCCAACGTCTCAAGACGTTGAGATCGTTTCATCCCCTTCGTTTCAGACAGAACGGTCACCATTTTAGGAAGTAAGGTTTCCCCCGCTCCAAGACAAAAAGCGTCTATGAAAGGAGCGATGGGTTCTGGTGTTAAAGCCCCCGGCCCTCCAGCAAAAATTATTGGGTCTTGTTCTTTTCTTTCCTCTGAGTAGAAAGGAACGCCGCCTAAGTTCAACATGGTTAAAATATTCGTAAAACTCAACTCATATTGAAGAGTAAAACCCACAGCATCAAAAGCAGAAAGAGGTCTATCCGTCTCGATAGACCCCAAGGGGATTTTATGGCTACGCAACAAGTGCTCCATATCCACCCATGGACAATAGGCCCGTTCTACGTCGGCAAGAGGCTGTTTTTTTAGAAGACTATAAAGAATTTGGAATCCTACATAACTCATTCCTATTTCATAAACATCAGGGAATGCAAGGCAAAATCGCACAATATCGCCCTTTTCCCCCTTCTTGGGAGCCACAGGCCCCCACTCGCACCCCGCATATCGAGAGGGGCGTGAAGTCTGGGCCAATAAAGGCCACAGCTCATCATCAAATTCCGGGAATTTCATAAAATTCCTCCCCGCAGAAATCTATTCATAATCTTTAATTGTTGAAAGATATACACTTACAACAAGAGCTACGGCCACTGTCACTGCAAGAAGAGAGCTGCCTCCATAACTTAAAAAAGGGAGGGGAAGCCCCGTTACGGGAAGAAGGCCCATGCTCATCCCTATACTTTCAACAACTTGAAACCATATCCATGCAGAAAGAGCTGCAACGAGAACCTTTCCACGTATATCTTTACATCGAAGTCCTGCATCGATTATCTTCCAAAAGACAAGACAAAAGAGCGTTATGACCAAAAGAGCTCCTATAAATCCAAACTCTTCTGCATAAACGCTAAATATAAAATCCGTATGAGGTTCAGGTAAAAAACGCAATTTGCTCTGGAGACCTTGAAGAAAACCCTTCCCCAGCAGCCCCCCAGATCCAACGGCAATACGTGATTGAATAACGTTATAGCCTGCTCCTAAAGGATCTAAAGCCGGATTTATAAAAACAAGAAGCCTTTTCTTTTGATACTCCTTTAAAAAAAACCATCCTACAGGGAGCAACATCATTCCTAACCCTGAAAGGGTTAAAGTATAACGTTTAGGCGCTCCAGCCACAATAAGAGAAACGAAAACCATGAGACCATATACTATGGTACTCCCTAAATCTGGCTGCACGAATATCAATAGACCTGAAATAGCAGCAATCCCCAATCCACCTATATATCGAGAAGCGGAAGTTGGGGGGTAGCGACAAAGGTGCTTTGAAAGGACAAGAGCCAAAGCTATTTTACCGACTTCAGCAGGTTGTAGGCGCAATGGGCCTACACTCAACCAGCTCTGTGCACCTTTCACCGTAAGCCCCATAAGAAGCACTATCAACAACAAGACTATTGATAACCAATAAAGAGGGTATGCCCAACGAAGTAAACGTCGATACCCTATTTTGACTACTACAAAGAAAACACCAGAAGAAATAAGACCCCAAACAATCTGTCGAAGAGCAAAGCCCCCAGACCTACGACTTACGCTCATTTCAGCACTGTATATTGAAAGAACGCCAAGAACAAAAAGCATAACTACCGAAACCAAAAGCAATGTATCCGCATGTTCCCAAAACTCTTTAAAAGTTAATTTTTTGTCGTCCATACCCTTTTGTTTATGCTCTTCTCTTAATACGCACAACTGGTATATTTGCTACAAAAGCTACAGAGTGATCTGCTTTATCGAGATCCATTTCGATGTTCTCCGCATCAATTTCCATATATTTGGAAAGGACATCGATCATATCTTTCCGCAGCTCCTCCATTAACATTGGGGAAATATCGGTTCGATCATGAATCAAAACAATTTGAAGCCGCTCTTTTGCAGCTTTCTTTGAGCCTTGCCGGCCAAACAGCTTTTGCAGTATTCCCATCATATCGTCCTCTCTTCCCGGCTACCTAGAAGCCCAACAACTTTTTGAGGCCGGAGAAAAATCCTAATCCTTCCTGGCTCTCTAGCTTCATGAAAGGAACATCATTACCAAGTAGCCTGCTGGCAATATTTCGAAAAGCCTGCGCTGCAGGAGATGAATCTCCATATGTGAGAGGTTCCCCTCTATTTGCAGACTTCACCACACTATCGTCATCAGGAACGATGCCTATCAATTCCACAGCGAGTACATCAAGGACATCTTGTACGTCAAGCATTTCCCCTTCTCGAACCATATTCGCCTTTACGCGGTTTATAACAAGTCGAATAGGATTTTTCCCCATAGATTCAAGGAGGCCGATAATACGATCTGCATCACGAACAGAAGGGACCTCTGGAGTGGTCACTACCAACGCTTCTGTAGCCCCAGCCGCTGCATTTTTAAAGCCACCTTCTATTCCTGCAGGACTATCAAGGAGAATAAAATCAAAATCTTCTTTTTTTAACATGTTACAAAGTTCTATCATTTGCTCAGGATTGACGGCATCTTTGGTACGAGTCTGAGCAGCAGGAAGAAGGAAGAGATTATCAACTCTCTTATCCCGAATAAGAGCTTGAGGGAGACGACAAGTTCCTTCTATCACATCAATAAAATTATAAACAACTCTATTTTCCAAGCCCATGACAACATCGAGATTCCTGAGCCCGATATCAGCGTCGACTGCTACTACTTTATAGCCCTCCTTCGCCAGCGCAAAAGAGACATTAGCCGTAGTTGTTGTTTTGCCAACACCGCCTTTCCCTGACGTTACAACAATAACACGAGGCTCCACGGGGATCCCTCCATTCCGAAAGTGAGTTATATCTTTAATTCCCGCACAAATAACGAGTCTTTTTCTAATGAAACTAGTACTGAGCGTCCCCACCATTCCATTGAACTATCCAGATAACTCCCAACTTTATGACCGAGACGCACCTGCTTCGCCTGAAAATCTCCTACAATTATACTTTGCCCTTCATCGCCATCGCTACCTGCATGAGCAAGGCCTTTTAATCGTCCCCATATACAAATATTTCCAGATGCAATAACTTCTGCACCATCATTGACATGCCCTATGATAATTACATCTCCGCCATGCTCTATTCTCTGACCGGATCGAAGAGAACGCACCAAGAAAAGAGTATCACAATTTTTCCCTTTTCGTGGAAAGAAATCTTTTGTCGGCTCTCCTATAGATATTCCTACGGAACGCAAAAGATTCTGGCTCTCAACGTCATATGTAATCCACGATGAGACCACTACTTTTCGCGCCCAAATAAAGTCCGTAACGATTTTCCCGACAAGACTCTGACTAAGCTTGCGCCCCTGGAAATCAAGAATAACCTGTAACCCCAGTAAGGCGCCGGCTTCTTTAGAGATTCTTTCCAGCTCTAACATAATCTCTTCTTCAGCTAGTTCCTCTGGAATAAAAAGACGCAGACCTCCTCCTGTCCCTTTAAGTTGTATCGGCGTATGAAAAGTCTCCATGGCCCCCTCCTCCTTTATTGTCGAGGTATGCTCTGAGACTGGCGTTCTACAAGATAAGCCAAAAGTTCCCCCGATATGGGGGCTGCTACAGAACTACCATGTTCTCCTGCTTCTACAACAACAGCCACCACATACTGAGGTTTATCCGCAGGAGCATACCCTACAAAAAGGGCATGATCTGCCCCATGGGCATTTTGAGCTGTTCCAGTTTTACCTGCTACTGACACACTAAAAGTACCAGCCCGCCAACCAGTTCCACGCTTCACAACATCTTGTAATCCATCGTTGACCAGCTTCAAATAGCTACTCGAAATCTGTAAATCTTTAGGAACTACAGCACTTTTTTCATTTAAATATGGGGTTACGAGCTTCCCTCCATTAGCAAAAACAGCGTACATTCTAGCAAGCTGGATGGGGGTCATAAGCAAATATCCTTGTCCAATAGAATAATTTACAGTATCTCCCTTGTACCACGACTCTTTCACGACCGCTTCTTTCCACTCACGTCCAGCTCTGTTTCCAGAAAGCTCGCCAGGAATGTCTATTCCGGTAAGTTCCCCCACTCCAAGCTTTTGCCCCCACTTGGTAAGGTTGTCAATCCCAACTTTTATGCCTACCTGATAAAAAAATATATCGCAAGAATTTTTCAATGCTTCCTTCATATTCAAAGTTCCATGTCCTGTTCGTTTCCAACATCGGAACGTGCGACGCCCTAACTGAAAAGCTCCTCCACAGAAGTAAGCGGTTTTAGCGGTTATCTCTCCTTCAGAAAGAGCTGCCAGCGCAACTAATGATTTAAAAGTAGACGCAGGCGGATAAACCCCTGCAATAGATCTATCCATCATCGGTCGTTCTGGGTCGTTGAGAAGAGATTTCCATTCTCGAGCCGAAACTCCCCAAGCCAATGGATTGTTATCGTATGAGGGGGCAGTGTAAAGAACGAGCACTGCTCCGGTATGAACATCAAGAGCAACTACCGCACCTCGTAATCCTTTCATAAGGTCAGAAGCCAACCGTTGTGCACCAAGGTCTAAGGTCAGATAGAGGTTTTCCCCCTTTTGTGGAGGCCTGAAATCTATCTCCTGAATCCGCCTTCCTCGAGCATCTACCTCTATCGCTTCCACTCCAGGAGAACCACGAAGTATATTTTCATATGTATATTCTATGCCAGACTTACCAACCAAATCTCCACCAACATAATCTCCTTCTCGTTTTACACGGAGTTCTTCTTCACTTATTTCACTTACATACCCTGTCACATTTGCTGTGAGAGCTCCGGAAGGATAGGTCCTACGCCATACTGGAACTGGGAAAAGTTGAGAAGGGAATTCCGGATCCGCCAAAAGTTCAGCCATTTGAGTTAAGGTAAGATTTGAAACAATGCGTACAACTCTATAAGGAGCCCAATATTGTCGCTTCACAGCAGCAGTAATTTCTTCTGGCAAAAGAGGAATCCCATGTTTACAAAAAATAGCTGAAGTACACGTAGCCAAATCCTCATTTCCAAAATCAAGGGGATATCCCATAATATCGAATGTACGTATGTTTATAGCGAGAGGAGCTCCATTTCTATCGAAAATATTCCCTCGCGATGGGGCTAGTCGAATAAATCGAAGTCTATTTCCTGCCGCAAGCTTTACATAGGTGTCTGCGTGAATGATCTGAAAAAAATAAAGAGCTACCACCAATCCACCCATGACGCAGAGCATTACGACTCTCCAGATACGGAGCCTCTTATCGATGTCACCACGAACATTAGACATCGTCTTGGTTCATCCTCCATACATATAGAAGACAGGCTAACATTACCATCGGGATAAGAACCGCCTGTTGTACCACAAATGTTTTCAATATCTCTTGTTCTCGAAGCCCCCACATAAGAAGCCGAATAAAAGTTATAAGCAAATGTCCACTCCAAAGGAGCAAACCAAAGACAGGTACTGTTCGGCCAGAGGATGGAAGAGAAAACCATACCCAGCGCACCATCAAAACTGAAAATACATAAACACCAGAAGAAAGACCTGGAACACCTGGCCATCGAAGATCCCATAAAAGTCCTCCAATAAAGCCGACCCAAAAAGACAATACTCCTTTTTCTTCGTCTACAAGAGCGATGTAGAGAAGTGCAAGAAGAAATATCTCTGGAACCAGAAAATGTCCCGAAGAAAAAACTCGAAGGAAATCTTGAATATACCACGACATGAAATAGGTCATCACGGTTTTTTCTTCTCCTCTGTTAGTATTTCCACAGTGTAAAGACGAACAAAATCTCCTCCTGGCTGTATTTTATAAGCATCTACATCTCCGGAAAGACGTCTTGTCTCACCTGTAACCATTCCTATAGGAAGGCCTGGAGGCAGACTCTCACTTACAAGAGCAGTACTCACTGTCATCCCTTTTTCAATAAAACGACCTTCAGGGACATATTGAAGCCAAACACTCCCCTGCCCATCTCCTGTCACTACTCCTAGATCTCGAGTTTGGTCTACAACCACAGGAATAAGAAGAGAAGGGGAAGTAATAAGGTCCCCCCAAGAGTACCCTGATTCAACTCTGGAAAGACGTCCTATAAGATAACCATCTTGGAGCATTGGAAGCCCTGGTTTTAACCCATTTTCTTGTCCTTTGTTCAACCGAATTTCTGTCCACCAGTTCTCTGGGGATCGCAATGTTACTCTCGTATTCACTATTGAGGAGTCTAACACGATAATTTCTTCCGCAACCTTACGTCGACCAGCCGCAACCTTTAATAACCAGTTTTCTCGAGAAAGAGATTGAATTTGGGAAATAAGAGACGCTCGCTCTGTAAACCAAAGAGAAAGCTTTCTAAAAGTAACATTTAAAAAAACTGCCGGGTATTCAGGATAATAGAGAAACTTACCCACCGCGTCTGCTGGGATTCTGTATACCTCTCCTGCACGAGGGGCAAAAGCCAAAAGCAAGAGGCTTATAGCAATAGCTATTAATCCATGAATTAATTCCCCACTAAAGTTGTTACCTTTTAGAGGCCTCCGCATAGTCAAAGCTCCTAAAAGGAGCTATTGAGCTCCTTTTTCTACAGAGAGAAGAACCTTCTTCATATCATCAAGATTTTCAAGAATTTTCCCCACTCCACGTGCAACAGCAAATAAAGGGTCTTCCGCTACAATAACTGGCGTACTAAGAGACTTGGAGAGTCTTTGAGATAACCCTCTCAGCAAAGAAATTCCACCTGACAAAATAATGCCTTGGTCTACTATATCTTTAGATAACTCTGGCGGTGTCTGTTCTAATGCAACTTTAACCATATCTTCAATTCGACGAACGATGGGTTCAAGCGCTTCGCGTACCTCAGAAGAAGTCACTGCATCTGCTTTGGGAAGACCGTCAGCTAGATCCCGGCCCTTCACAGCCATCTCTAACTCGCTCTCCAACGGAAGAGTTGAGCCTATCTCGATTTTTACTTCTTCAGCAGTAGTCTCGCCAATAAGAAGAGCATATTTTTGACGAAGCATGGCGATAATAGCCTCATCCATATCTCTCCCCGCCGTACGAAGAGAGTTCGTCACCACTATTCCACCTAAAGAGAGAACCGCTACTTCGCTCGTTCCTCCGCCTATGTCGAGAATCATACTTCCTCGAGGTTCTTTTATAGGAAGCCCCACACCAAGAGCTGCGGCAACAGGCTCATCCACAACATAGGCTTCTCGGGCTCCAGCACCTAACGTTGCATCTATTACAGCTTTTCTCTCTACCTCTGTTACTTCCGCTGGAACGGAAATAACGACCCGGGGGTGGGAGAGGACCATATTCCCGCCCGTTGCTTTTCTAAGGCAATGGCGAATAAGTTCTTCCGTCATTTCAAAATTGGCGATGACACCATCCTGCATAGGCCAAATGGTATATACGCCAGTAGGAGTCTTCCCGGCCATAGCTTTTGCTTCGCCACCTACAGCTATGACTTCAATATTACCGCCACCCTTCGTCTTTTTACGAATGGCAACAGCAGAAGGTTCGTTGATAACAATACCTTTCCCTTTCACATATACAACGATATTGGCAGTTCCTAGGTCAATGCCCACATCGGTACCAAACACGCCCGAAAGAAATCTAAACACTTGTACACTCCCCACCTTCATACGGTATGCCTTGAGGGGACTTTTACGAATTCCCCTCCCACTGCTATAAAATGCCCCACTAAATGAATACTAAGCAGTTCTAGTTGTTGTTCCACATATTCTGTTAAAAGAATATCTTCTCGACTTGGCTTTAGAACTCCACCGGGATGATTATGCACCATAACCATCCCTTTTGCATTAAGCCGTACGGCCTGTCGAAATAAATACTTTACATCAAGAAAGGCTCCATCAATTCCTCCATATGATACTCTTTCCTGGGAAATCACGCCTCCTTTTCCATCAAGAAAAAGAGAAATTATGAACTCCCTATCCTCTCCTGAAAGAGCATGGCATAGAAGATGAAGGTCTTTCTCCCACTCTTTACGTTCCTGAGAGGCTCCCACATCACAAGCTAATAACCTTTTCGCAAGCTCAAAAGCTGCTATAAGGACTGCTACTTTGGCTCGTCCCATTCCCTGAATTTTAAGGAGCTCCGAAACAGAAGCACGAGATAGCCCCTTAATATCTCCAAAAACATGAAGGAGTTCCGCTGAAAGTTCTAAGACATCTTTCCCCCCACTGCCTGTGCGAAGCAATACTGCTAAAATTTCAACATGAGAAAGAGCCGACACACCCTTTCGGAAAAGTCTTTCTCGGGGACGTTCCGATGGTGGCAAATATTTTAACTTCACTCCTACTGTAACCCTTTCGGCCAGAAAGGATTTGCTTCCCGTTCCTGCCCTATCGTTGTTTCTGGACCATGACCAGGAAGAACTAACATTCCATCAGGCAACGTCACAAGTTTCTTAAGGGAAGAGGCTAACTGTCTCCCATCTCCTCCCGGTAAATCTGTTCGCCCTACACTTCGGGCAAAAAGAGTATCTCCTGATACTAGAAGCTGCTCTTCACCTAAAGAGATGAGATAACACACGCTCCCTGGCGTATGGCCTGGGGTGGCTATTACTTTTACTATAAACTCTCCAATGTTTAGCTCATCTTCATCACTTAAAAGTTTTGCAGGTTCCCAGCCAGGAAAATCAAGGCCCATCCAATGGGAAAGATTTAAATCTGGGTTTCGTAACAATTCAGAGTCGTTCTTAGAAAGGGCAACTCCGAGAGAAGCCAGTGGTGCCAACTCTGGAATACCTCCAATATGGTCAATGTGCGCATGAGTTAAAAGGACCCATTCAAGTCGTATTGAATGTTCGTCTAAGAAGGTCAATACATCGGCAGGATCCCCACCTGGATCGACAAAAAAACCCTTCCCCTGACTATCGTAGAAAAGATATCCATTCGTCCATAAAGGGCCGAGGGGAAATCGTTTATATTCCATTTATGCTCCCTCCGGTGTATCAATAATAAGGGTAACTGGCCCATCATTAACGAGATGAACCATCATATGCGCCTGGAAAACACCTGTTTGTACCGGCACATTTTTTTCTTGCGCCAGTGCTATAAATTTTTCATAAAGCCTCTTCGCCAGTTCCGGATTCGCCGCATCTACAAAAGAAGGTCGTCTTCCTTTTCGGCAATTCCCATATAAAGTAAACTGAGATACAACAAGAAGCTCCCCGCCAACATCAAGAAGGGATCGATTGAGTTTCTCTTCTTCATCTTCAAAAATTCTCAAGTGAATAATTTTATCTACAAGCCACTCTGCATCAACGTCACTATCAGTTCCAGTTACTCCCAGCAAAACAAGGAGCCCCTTATCAATAGCCCCAACTTGCTGGTCCTCTACAGTTACAAAAGCCGATGAGACTCTCTGTACGACTGCTCTCACTTTTCTGTCACCCCCGCTTTACTTCTATAACATTTTTTACCCCATTCAGCTTGGCAACAACAGCATAAAGATGTTCTACATCACGAACTCGTATCTCTATTTTCATTCGAGCGAGGGTCCCGCCTACTACATGGGCTTTTATACCCACAATACTCCCGTCACAAGCCATTATGGCTTGTCCCACATCAGTAAAAAGCCCAGCACGATCCATTCCCTCTAGTTTAAGTCGCGTCGTATAACGATTCCCTAACGTTCCCGCTCCCCACGACACCTGGATGAGCCGAGATTCGCTCGCATCACTCAAATTAGGGCAATCCTTTCGATGAACGGTAATTCCTCGTGTTCGAGTAGAGTACCCTACAATTTCGTCTCCCGGAACAGGCAAACAACAATTCGCTATCACAACTTGTACTCCCTCTGCCCCTTCCACAATAATATCGGAGTCTGTCTTTTTTATACCCGTTAAAGGTTCCTCTGAGATTTCTAAAAGAGGAGCTTGTGCTTTGCCTAATAATTTTTGAATGACAGTAGACACATTCAAAGAGCCACTCCCCAAAGCCACTAAAATATCTTCTCCATTCGCATGCCCAATGTCTCGAGATATTTTATTCAGGCGAGGGATAATATCTCCTAATACAGGACTTATCTCTTCTACTGCCCTACGTTTCAACTCTCGCTCCAGAAGTTCGTGCCCTCGTTGCATCTTCTCTTGTTTTTCTACTTTTTCCTGTTGACGGAAAAAAGACCGGATTTTACTTTTAGCCTTACCACTCCTGGCCATTTTCAACCAGTCTCGAGAAGGGACACCTTGAGGAGATGTAATAATTTTAACAATATCGCCATTTCTTAATTCGTAAGAAAGAGAAACAATCCTATTATTAACCATAGCGCCTACACATCGGTTTCCTACTTGCGTATGAATAGCATAAGCAAAATCAATAGGGGAAGACCCCTTGGGCAAAGAAACTACTTTCCCTTGAGGCGTAAAAACAAAAACATCTGACGTGAGAACATCCTCTTTGAGTCGTTCAAGAAATTCAGAAGGTCCCCCCTCATGATCTCCCTCTAAAGCTTGTCGAATCCATGTAAGGCGAGCATCCAATTCATCCAGTCCTACACTTCCCTCTTTATACCGCCAATGAGCAGCAATACCATATTCCGCAAGGCTATTCATTTCGTCTGTTCTTATTTGAACTTCCAGAGGCTCCCCAGTAGGCCCTACAACAGTGGTGTGAAGAGACTGATACATATTCGACTTAGGGTTGGCGATATAATCATCAAACTGGCCAGGAATGGGTTTCCATATAGTATGGACTATTCCCAATACCGTATAGCAAGAAGCCACATCATCTACAATAACTCTTAGAGCAAGAAGATCATAAAGTTGCTCTACAGAAAGTTTTTTCCTGTTCATTTTTTCATAAATACTATAAAAGTGTTTGGCTCTTCCCTTCACTTTAAAGTGGATACTCTCTTGTTTAAGCCGTTCTTGCAATATTTCGATGGCTTTCTTAATAATATCTTCTCGTTCCGGCAATTTTTTACGAACTCGCCGTCGAATTTCATAATACATATCAGGATCTGCATACTTAAAAGCTAGGTCTTCCAATCCTCTCTTCACTTGATAGATTCCCAAGCGATGAGCGAGAGGAGCATATATCTCTAATGTTTCGCGAGCTATTCGAAGCTGTTTGTCTCGACGCAAAGCCCCAAGAGTCCTCATGTTATGCAACCTATCTGCTAACTTAATGAGAACTACACGAATATCTTTGGCCATGACAAGAAACATTTTTCTCAGATTTTCTGCTTGATAGTCTTCAAAAGACTTGAAGGGGAGTTTCCCTAATTTTGTTACGCCATCCACAAGTGTGAGCACTTCACTACCGAAGCTACTTTCTATTTTCTCTGCAGAAAGGGCTGTATCTTCAAGAACATCATGAAGTAATGCGGCCTGGAGGGTTACCAGATCAAGCTGCATGTCGGCTAAAATCGACGCGACGTTGATGCTATGAACAATATAAGGATCCCCTGTGGATCTCTTCTGCTCTCCATGAGCCTCTGCGGCTACCACCAGGGCTTCACCGACTTTTTTCAGCTCATCTTTTGTAAAATAGCAACTCACCTTTGACCACAATTCATGCCAAGCAAATTTAACGGAAATAGTTCTCTCTGATTCTGGAACCCGACCAATATAACTATCCCGAAGTTTCCCAAGACTTTTTCTGTCAAGGCCGAGGTTTTTAAGATGCCGTTCCTGTTCTTTGGGATCAAAAGGATCTATTTCATATTCTAATGAATCTGTATGTATCTCTACCATGGCTTGATACCTTCCAAATTAAGGCTCGATAATAACGTAATCGAGCATAAACTGAAGTCGAAGCTGTCCTCGCCAATAATCGAACCGAGGATGATAAACCCAGCCAGCAATATTCGAAGAGGCAATAGAATTAAGAACATGAACCCCGTTGAAAGCCACAAGGGAATCTTCGCCACATTGTATTTTTAAATGGGTTCCTGTTTTCCCCAAAGGTAAGATTTTCTCATCTTCACTCTTTTCACAAAATAACAAGGGGTACGGATTCCCAATCCCAAAGGGACCAAGGTCTGCAACAGACTGCCATGTTTTCATATTAATCTGAGAGGGGTGGATGTTAATAGCTGAAATTTCAGGCTCCTCGCACTCTACATTGGAGAGCATGCGTTCGAGATCTATCTCTATGTCTTGCCAGTTTTCTTTAGAGACAGAAAACCCTGCCGCCAGTTTATGCCCTCCCCAAGCTTCGAGACGATCTGAAATACAATCAAGTACCTGTACTGCATTTCCTCCAGCAGGCATACGTAATGTCCCTCGTATCCAATTTCGAACAGGTGCTGCTAGCACAACTGGAACATTTCGCTCAGAACAAAGTCGGCTTGCAACTCCACTTAAGACTCCAATAGGCCACGACTCTTGAAAAAGGACATGACGATCTTTCTCTTCTGCTACCTTAGAAGCTTCACGAGTGATTCGGCTGGAAAGGTTTTGCCTTTTCCTATTTAAAGAAACTAGTTCTTCTACATTCTGAACGCCAGGCTCCTCTCCGACAAGCACTTTCACAGCTAAATCAGCAAAAGAAAGACGCCCAGCAGCATTTAGGCAAGGGATCACCTTCATAGCGAGCTGTTCTTCATTTAAATAATAAGGAGCAAGACCCAAACGACTGAAAAGATGTCGAAGCCCCTGGCGCGGTGTAGAGCGCATTACATCCAGACCCTCCTTGACAAGGGAACGATTAAGCATTTCTAAAGGAACACAGTCAGCGATTGTAGCGAGAGCTACGAGATCAAGCCGTTCATAAAGCCACTTTTTGGGCATAATATCAAAAAGAAAAGCCCAGAGCCAAAGCACAGAAGTGGCACAAAGCCGTCGAGTCTCCATATCACCATCAATTTGAGGATTGACCACATAGGGGGCTGAAATGTCTTCTCTATCTGGAAGGTGGTGATCAAAAACAAAGACATTGAGACCTAAAGATCTGGCCTCAGCCAAGAGGGACGTATCCTTTGTTCCACAATCAACGACCATCAGGGTATTACACCCAGCCTCGACAAGCTGAAGGAGAGCCTGACGATGAAGCCCATAGCCTTCAAGATGACGATGAGGGATATAAAAACGCACCCCCTGCGCACGGGAACAACAAATTTCCATAGCCAAAGTAGTAGACGCAACACCGTCTACGTCGTAATCACCATACACCACTACATTGCCTAAAGAAGGTAAACGATGCCACATTCGAGCTGCTTCTTCAGCAGAAGCTCCCAAATAACATTGAGGGAGCAAGAAATCAAGGCTCGGACAGAGCCAAGCCCGAGCCTTGTCTATATTATGGGGGGAAACTCGCCCCTGCAACTCTAAAACAGCCGCAACAAGAGGTGGACAATCAAGCTGTTCAGCAACATAACGAGTGGAGTCTGACGGAACTATTATGTTAAGTTTCGATCGTAAACAAAAAGAAGTCACTGCTGTTCATTTTCCTCTCTTGGTTTGATTTCTTTATCCTGCTCTTGAGGTTCACTCTCTACCAACTGGATTACTTCTTCTTTCGTAGAGGGATGAGAAGTGGCATTTAAAGCATTTAGAAGAGAAGTTCGTTCATCTTCTAGCTTTTTTACCTGTTCTTCCAGCTCCCGCATCTTCTTTTTATATTTACCACGGGATTCAAAGGCTGCAGACAACGAAACTAGCCACATGAGGACACAACCTCCTGCAAAAACGGCAACTTCCCAAATTCCCTGGGGAACTTGTCGTGTCCATATCAGAAATTTGACAGCCACTTCGCCCGTATTTTGAAAGGCATATATCGCAGATAAAAGCATGGCCAGTCCTATAGCCAACGCATAGCTTCTCATGTGACCCCCTCCTCGTGGGACCCAGCTTCCCGTCCCATTTTAAGAACGAGAGCTCGTCGGTAGATTCATTCTCTCAAGCAGTTCCTTTTTATCCTCTTTTTCAAGGCTCTTGAGGTACTTCTCTTTCTCACCATCCTCCCAAAGAGGATCATAAATCGCTTTAATTCGTCTTGCATAAGAATCAAGATCCTCTGGGATAGTTCCTGAAAGAATTTTTTCAAGACCACAATGACACGGTTTAGCCCCAAATTTATGAACTGCGTCACGAAGCACCTCTGGATGATCCAGAATCATACATGGTCTTAACAAATTATCTTCCCCATTGTAAGGAAGTTGATTACGAATATACGTGAAGAAAGGACTTCCTGCAATCTCCACTAGAGACTTCTCGCGAATATTATCTACTGCGAAGGGGGCAAAAACACATGGTTCTACGCTCCCATCGGATATAACATGCCAGTAGCGCTCACCAGCCGCCATACATCCATCTACATATGGGCCATCGTTCCAAAAGTCTCCAATAAAAATGGGGAAATCTTTACTATGCCGCCATGCCTCCACTTTTTTATGAAGGAAAGCTCGCTGTTCTGGCGTAGCCATATAACTTATATCTGGGTTAGCACCAATAGGAATATACTGGAAAAACCAGCCGATTTTACAGCCTCTTTCTATCATTGTTCTGATAAATTCATCTTGAGACATATATTCTGCCGAAGAACGAGTGCAAGTTGCACTGAAACCAAACATAACGCCAGCTTCATAGAGCCTCTGATATGCGTTAATTACTTTATCATAAATACCCGAACCTCGTCGAAAATCTGTCTCCTCTCTGTTTCCTTCCACCGAAATCATGGGCATAACATTCCCAAGGTCCACGAGACGACTGACCATGGCTTCGTCTAAAAGAGTTCCATTGGTATAAACCTGAAAATAGCAATCTCCATGTTTTTCCCATAAGTCGAGAAGGTCTCTACGGAAAAAGGCCTCTCCACCAGAAAAGGTAAAGAAAAACATCCCTAGCTCCTTCGCATCATTGAGGAGTTTATCCAACTCATCAAACGTTAACTCTCCAGTGGTGTCATATTCTCCCGCATAACACCCCTTACAATGCAAATTACATCTCATTGTAGGACTGATGACCATAAAATTCGGTAAGTGTACGTGATACTCTTTTTCTTTTTTATCACGAATACCGCGACCAAGAACCATAAAATTGACAATAAGATTTTGAATGAGTTTAGAGAGGCAATGTGGGTTAAGTTCTAAAACAATACGTTTGATAACACCTACAAAAGGGTCTTCTTTTTCCACCATTTCAGCTAACTGTTTGAAGGTTTCACGATGATAGCGAGCTGGAGCAATGCTCCCTATAGTTTTCAGAAGAGATATAAGCTGTTTGTCATCTCCTCTCCGAAACATTAACGCGGCTCTTTCGATGGCCTTCTGGGAAAAGAGCCCTTTCGCCTTATTTATCACAGAAATGGCCACCATCATCATCTCCTTTAACTGATTTTTGATATTTCTCTACGTTCACCTGCACAATAGTAAATTGTCTCTTATTTTAATATAGTATTTATACTCAGTAAAGTAAGCCCTCCGTTCTAAAACATGGGGCAAGAGGGTATACCCTCTTGCCCCATGTTTTAGATATATGATATTTGTAAGATTCGATCTGAATAATATTAGTTTTTCCCTGGGGTCTTCAAGTACCATTCTGCCAAGAGAGAACCTGCGATATAAATAGAGCTATACGTTCCAACTACTATTCCAACAAGCAGGGCAAAAGAGAAATTGGCTATAACCGGACCTCCCCAAATAAATAGCGCTAAAACAGGAAGGAACGTTGTCAAGGACGTGTTAATCGTCCGGGATAGCGTAGAATTAATAGACATATCAAGAATTTTAAGTATGCCTTTTTCCCTGAGATATTTCCAGTTTTCCCTCACTCTGTCGAGCACTACTATTGTATCATTAAGAGAATAACCAACGATAGTCAAAATTGCCGCAACAAAAGGTAAAGAGATTTCTTTCCCTGTAAGACTAAACATCCCTAACGTAATAATAGCATCGTGCATCAAGGCTAAGACACTAACTACAGCGAACCGAAACTGGAAACGAACAGTAATATAGCCTAAGATTCCCAACAAAGCCAACATTAACCCCAACATGGCTTCACGTCTTAGCTTTTCACCTACTACAGGCCCAACTTTTTCATGGCGAAGAACTTCCATCGAAGGATACTTATTCTTCAAAGCCTGTACCAGTTCCTTTCTCGCGTCCTCCGTATCCACATTGACCCGGATAATAACTCCTCGATCACTGTACGCCTGGATAACGGCTTGATTCTGACCGATATCTGCAAGGACATCTCGTACATCCCCTACCGGTACTGACGATTCAAACTCGACCTGAATGACATTGCCACCTGTAAAGTCTATGCCGAAATTCAGACCTCGCATCATAAGACAAACTAGACTCGCAATTATAGCCAATAAGCTCAGAAGAATGGCTTTCTTCCGATGCTTCATAAAGTTAAATGAGAATTCTTTCGATATCATACTGAAAACCTCCCCCTCTTATGAACGGCGGGCAAAAACCGAAGCCATAGGACCGTGCATAAGAACCTGAAGAAGCACTCTCGTCACTACGACAGCACTAAAGACACTGGCTATAATGCCTACACTTAAAGTCACTGCAAACCCTCGGATTGGACCGCTTCCGAAGTAGTACAACACTCCAGCTGCGATAAGCGTCGTAATGTTCGAGTCAAGGATGGTGGCAAGAGCCTTTTTAAAACCAGCATCCACAGCAGCAGAAGGAGTTTTGCCAGACTGAGCTTCTTCTCTAATACGCTCATAAATTAAAATATTGCCATCAACAGCCATTCCTATGGTAAGAATAATACCAGCTATACCGGGCATAGTCAGAGTCGCCTTTAAACCAATCAGGGCAGCAAAAATAAGGAGGATACATACGCCCAAAGCTACATCCGCCGCTATACCTAACCACCGATAATAAATAAACATAAAGGCTAAAACAAGAAGCGTCCCAATAAGACCAGCCTTCAATCCTGCATTAATAGAGTCAGCTCCCAGGCTGGGACCTATGGATCTGTTTTCCGCCACTTCCACAGAGACTGGAAGAGCTCCAGCTCGCAACATAATAGCAAGACGCTGTGCTTCTGGAACAGAAAATCTGCCCGATATCTGAGCATTTCCTCCAGAAATCCTCTCCTGAACCACTGGTGCTGATACCACGTTCCCATCAAGGACTATCGCTATCTGCTGCCCTACATTCTGAGCTGTAGCCTGGTCAAAAAGTTGTGCTCCATCTTTATTGAACTCTATCGTAACCACGGCCCGGCCAAGATTATCATACTGGGTTTTAGCATCTACCAAATGTTTTCCACTTACTAAAGCTGGCCCTAAAAGGAAATAACGCCCCTCTTCGTCTCGAGCTACGATAGATCCCTCTGTTTCTTGAGATTTCTTCTCTAGCTCCCCCTTCATGCCTTCTACCTGGGCTTTCGCTTCTTCCCAGCGGGAAAGAGCTGTTTTATACTCTTCCTCACTGTCATAATTTGGGCGTTCCGGTCCAGGAGGTACGCTCATGGTCGCACCTAATACTTTGCGAAACTCAAGAAGAGCTGTCTTCCCAATAAGTTCAAGAGCTGCATCAGGATTCTCAATACCAGGAAGATCTACAATAACACGATCTTTCCCTTCCCTTTGTATAACTGGCTCAGCTACCCCATATTGATCTACTCGATTTCTCAAAACAGCTAAGAGCCGTTCAATACTATCGTCAGTTACAGGGTTCCCTGGTGTCCCCTTTGCTTGAAGGACAATATGGGCTCCTCCTTTTAAGTCAAGGCCCAGATTCATCCTCCCCTTAACGGGAAACACCGCTACCAGGGCAGCTATTACGACTAGAAGTACTATGCCAAGCCGCCAACGGTCTTTTTTCAACATGACTTAACCTCCCTACAAACCTGAAAATCATAGAAAAAGGAGCGGACATGAAAGCCCACTCCATTTGCATATTAAAAAGCAAGCAGTTACTCTTCCTCTTCTTTTGCTTCAACCTCAGCTTTTCCCTTTTCCTCAGTAGCTTTTTCCTTTACAGGCTCGGAAGGAGCTGAAGAACGTTTGTTAACGATGGAACTTTTGAGGACACGGACTTTAACTCCATCAGCGATCTCAACGATAAGGCTGTCATCTTTTACTTCTCGCACAGTAGCAAAGAAACCACCAGCGGTAATGACCTGATCTCCACGAGTCAAAGAAGCCAAAAGATCATCGTGCTGCTTTTGTCTCTTTTTCTGAGGACGAATGATAAAGAAATAAAAAATAAGCACAAATATTATGAGAGGGAAAAACATCCCCAAAACTCCGCCCTGGGCTCCACCCGCTCCTGTTGTTTGTCCACATTGCTGATTCAAAACAAAACGCCTCCTCTACTAATTCAAACCATAGATTTCAACACGGTTATTCTAACAGAATATTTTTCCTGTTAAAGGGGGTAATTTATTCCTCACGGTGCTTGAGGTAAAACAAAAGTTTTTCGAGCTCTACAGATATATCCACACTATAGACCAAGACATCATCTGGCGCTACTATAGCCGACGGGGAAAAGTTTAATATCCCCCTGACCGTCCCTACAGCTACAATTCTGTCAACGCATTCCTGCGCTACCAAAGAAGGAACTGTAAGAATCACTACCTCAATGCCATTCTCTCGCATCACCTGATCAATGTCATCCATATGGTAGCAAGGGATACCCGCTATTGGGGTCCCCACTTTATCTGGATCCACATCAAAAAGGACCTTAATGTCGAACTTACTGCTCTTAAAGGCTTTATGTCCGAGCAAGGCTTCACCAAGCCGCCCTACGCCCACAAGAGCGATAGGCCAACGATGAGGAGAAGAAAGAATCTGGTCTACGTGTCTATATAGCTTCTCAACATGATACCCTACTCCTCTTTTGCCTATCTCGCCAAAATAAGAGAGATCCTTCCTCACCTGGCTGGCCTTAAAGGCTAGCATTTCCCCTATTTCCTGGGAAGAAACCACCTTTTGCCCTTCATTATAAAGCTGTTCTAATAATCGATGATACTGAACAAGCCTTTCTACTGTAGGTTCTGCTATCTTCATATTTTCACGTCCTTCAGCTTTGCTTTTGGGGAAACTTCCCAACCTACCGATGAATGTTAAATCGAGTTAAAGCAGCATAACCTGCTCCAAGCCCTTCAACTTCTTCCTCTATACGAAGAAGCTGATTATACTTGGCAACTCGATCCACTCGAGCAGGAGCTCCGCTCTTTATTTGCCCCGCACCTACGGCGACAGCGAGATCGCTGATAAAGGTATCATCTGTCTCTCCTGAGCGATGAGAAATGACTGTACTATATCCATGTCTTACCGCCGTATCGATAACATGCATTGTTTCTGATACAGTGCCTATTTGATTCAATTTTATGAGGATAGAATTAGCTACTCCCTTGAGAATTCCATCTTCCAGGCGATGAATGTTCGTAACAAAAAGGTCATCCCCTACAATCTGAATCCGTTTTCCCAGCGTCTGAGTAAGTGTAGCCCACCCTTCCCAATCGTCCTCCGCCATTCCATCTTCAATAGAAAGAACAGGATAGGCGTCACAAAGATCCTTATAATACTGGGCCATTTCTTCTGCTGATGAAAAAGTACGGTTCTCCCCCTCAAAAATATAATGCCCCTTTTTATAGAGTTCTGAGGCTGCGACATCAAGTGCCAAGCTTATCTGGTCTCCAGGGGTATATCCTGCCCGTTCAATAGCCTCCAATATAAGGCCAAGAGCCTCTGTGTTGCTTTGAAGGTTAGGTGCAAACCCTCCCTCATCCCCTATCGCCGTGCTATACCCTTTTTCTTTCAACGTTTTCTTGAGAGTATGGTAGGTTTCTACAGCCATACGAAGAGCTTCTGCAAAGGATCCTGCTCCGTGGGGTACAATCATGAATTCCTGGATATCAAGATTATTATCAGCGTGAGCTCCTCCATTTATGACATTCATCATGGGAGTGGGTAAAAGATATGCTTTAATCCCACCTAAATAGGCCCAAAGAGGCAAATCATGATCTTCTGCAGCCGCACGGGCAACTGCCATGGAAACACCGAGGATAGCATTCGCCCCGAGCACCGATTTATTGGGTGTACCGTCAAGATCTAACATTATCTCATCTATAGCAGTTTGATCAGAAGGATCAAGCCCAACAATTTCTGGAGCAATCTTATTATTTACATTATCGACCGCCGTTAAAACTCCTTTGCCCATATAGCGGCTCCCACCGTCACGAAGCTCCAATGCTTCATGAGTACCGGTAGAAGCTCCTGAAGGGACAGCAGCAATTCCGACGACTCCATTGTCAAGCCACGTCTCCACTTCTATAGTGGGATTCCCTCGAGAATCAAGAATTTCTCTTCCACATACACCTGCGATGATACCCATCATCTATCATCTCCAATCTCACAAAAATAAGAGCCTCACCACGGCTTTTCTTCCCCACTGACACGACGCTCTTCCAAAAGTTCATAAGAAACTATGCCTTTTCTTCTTATGACTTTTTCGTCATCGACCAGTACTTTAACAGTTAAGATTCTCGTCGGATAGGCTACTTCCACTACATCATCGACTCTTACAAGAGCAGAAGAACGGCATTGACGACCATTCAAACGAACGGCTCCAACCTCTATCATTTCCTGAGCAACTACTCTGCGTTTTACAAGTCTAGAGTCTTTTAAAAACTTATCGAGCCTCACATACAGTCCCTCCACGTTTCAACTTAGTGCTTAGTATAACAAAAAGAGGCGACAATCGATCAACACAATGGTTTTTTTCACAAAGAAATTAACGCTTCTTCAGCTTTTTAGCAATTCCCCAGTAAAGCGCTAATTCTTCCTTCGTTGCCTCTCCTTTAAGCATTTTTTTATGAAGAGCCTGGAATTTCTGTTCATTTCTTTTCCGCTCCAAGGCAGAAGAAACAGCTTCCCAAGAATCTTGATCTTCTCCAAAAGACTCACAAAAAGCGCCACCCATAGCGAGTATGGAGAACGGCATATCTTCCCCCATATCTCGCCAGTGTTCCTCCAAACGTTCTGGAGAATGGCCAGAAAAAACAGCGGCCAAAACTTCCTTGGCAGGAAGACTCTCTACTAAAGGGAAAATATCATGGGGATGTATTTTTTGACGTAACGAACTATCATTCCATAAACAATAAATTAAAGCCGCTTCTAATGGCTCGATTTCTTCATTTTTTTGTATAGATTTTTCTTTCTCTATAGGAAAAGAAGAGTCTCGATCCTGCCCCTCTTTATTCCCCTGGACATTTCGAGAACGAATCTCATCTAATTCTTCTTGCAACTCGTGAGGTAATATTCCCAAAACTGCGCTTATTCTCGGAAGATACGGCGCTACATCTATAGGACTCAATTGAGCTATTCCTCGCAGAAGATCATCCGCTGCAGATCTTCGCGTTTCTTCCTGCTCTAGTTGAGTGCGGCGTAAGGTTAAATGGAAAAGCACGAGAGGCAAGGCCTTATCCAAAGATCGTTGAAAAAGCTTCTTCCCTTCTTCTTGAGACAAAAGATCATCTGGGTCTTTACCTTTTGGCAATTCTACTACTCGAACATCAACCCCATTTTGCTGCAATACGTACATACTTCGAACGGTAGCCTCAATCCCAGCAGTATCGGAGTCATAACAAATAAAACAACGATTGGAAAAGCGCTTTAAGAGACGAGCCTGATCCTCTGTCAAAGATGTTCCTAAAGACGCAACTGTTTCTGTATATCCACATAAATGAAGACGAATCGCATCCATATACCCCTCTACAAGAATGGAGCGATTTTTTTCTCGAATACTCTGTTTCGCTTGATAAAGTAGGTATAAATTTTGCCTTTTACTGTACAAAATTCCTTCAGGGCTATTAATATACTTGGCTCCATCTCCATCTATAATTCGCCCTCCAAAAGCCAAGAGACGACCTGAAACATCCCTAATAGGGAACATAATCCGCCCCCTAAAACGATCATAAGGCTTCTTTCGCCCCTCTAAAACGAGCCCGCTATCAAGAGCTTCTTTAAAGGGCACTTTCTCTTCTTGTAACTTGCTCCACAAAGAGTCCCAAGAGGAAGGAGCCCAGCCAATTTCAAAAAGCGTAGCTGCATCTGGCGTAATCTGTCTCGAAACTAAATATTGTCGTGCTAAACGACCAGCTGCCACGTCTTTAAGAGATGCTCGAAAAAAAGACAGGGCCCGTTCCATAATATCGTAAAGAGAAGGTTTGCTTTTATCCACTTTCCCCCCCATAGAATAGGTAGGGAGAGGGATGCCTGCCCGTTGAGCCAGGAAATCCAAAGCTTCTTTAAACTCTAACCCCTCGATCTTCATTACAAAAGAAAAAATGTCTCCGCCTTCTCCACATCCAAAACAATGGAACGTCTGGCGATCTGGAGAGACGAAAAAAGAAGGTGTTTTCTCCTGGTGGAAAGGGCATAACCCTCTAAAATTTTTGCCAGTTTTATGGAGACGGACATAATCCCCTATAACATCCACAATATCTAAACGCTCTTTAATCTGTCGAACTGCCCCATCGTCCATAAAAACACCTCCTTAAAACGCACTAAAAGGGGGAAGGATTACATAATCCTTCCCCTCCGAATATACACCTATTGAGAAAAATCAGTATAACTTTTATAGAAAGAGAGGAGCTAAAACCAGAGCCACAACTGACATCAACTTGATCAGAATATTAAGGCTCGGCCCTGCAGTATCTTTAAAGGGGTCTCCCACTGTGTCACCTACTACAGTAGCTGAGTGATTATCTGTGCCCTTCCCTCCGAAGTTTCCTTCTTCAATGTATTTCTTGGCATTATCCCAAGCTCCACCAGAATTAGACATAAAGATAGCCATCATTACGCCAGTCACAATGGAACCACCCAAGAGACCACCCAAAGCTTCAGGCCCAAGAATAAGCCCTACAGCTACTGGAGAAACTACAGCAAGAACACCAGGGATGATCATTTCTTTCAAAGCCGCAGCTGTAGAAATATCAACACAACGCTCATATTCTGGACGACCAGTCTCTTCCATAATCCCAGGAATTTCTCGGAACTGTCTTCGTACTTCATCTATCATAGACTGAGCTGCACGTCCAACAGCCTGGATAGTTAGCGCGCTGAAAAGGAAAGGCAACATTCCTCCGATAAAGAGTCCTACCATCACTCGAGGATCCTTCAAGTCTATAGCATCGAGATTAACTGCATGAGCATAGGCTGCAAAAAGCGCTAAGGCTGTCAACGCAGCAGATCCAATTGCAAGTCCTTTACCCATGGCAGCAGTAGTGTTCCCTACTGCATCAAGTTTATCGGTAATCTCTCGAACATCATGAGGTAAGTGGCTCATTTCAGCAATTCCACCAGCGTTATCCGCTATGGGACCGTAAGCATCTACGCTCAAAGTCATGCCGGTTATGGAAAGCATGCCTACAGCTGCACAAGCAATACCATAAAGACCACCAAACTTATAGCCTACAAGAGTCGCCACGCAGATAAGGATCACAGGGATAACAGTAGACTTCATACCTACTGCCAAACCCGATAAAATAACAGTTGCTGGGCCTGTTTGAGAAGATTTAGCTATCTGTTTTACAGAATCATAGTCTCCAGAAGTATAGATCTCCGTGACATAACCAATGAGAACACCCACCGCAACACCAGAAAGAACGGACCAGAAAAGGGTCAGTTCACCAAAGGCAGCTTTCGTCACGAAATAAGAACCAATGATCATTACACCACCAGTAACAAAGGTTCCTATACGAAGGGCCACCTGAGCATTACCGCCTTCTTTTACACGAACAAACATGGTTCCGATAATAGCAGCAACTATACCAAGAGCAGACAGGACCAAAGGATAAAAGACTCCTTGAGAACCGTACACTGTTAGACCAATAGCCATTGCTGCAATAATAGAGTTTACATAAGATTCGAAGAGGTCAGCACCCATACCTGCAATATCCCCTACATTATCGCCAACGTTATCTGCAATAACAGCTGGGTTACGAGGGTCATCTTCAGGGATTCCTGCTTCAACTTTACCCACAAGGTCTGCACCTACGTCGGCAGCCTTCGTGTAGATTCCTCCTCCTACACGGGCAAATAGAGCAATAGAGCTGGCTCCCAAACCAAATCCTGTCACAATATTGGGGTCTTTGAAAAGAACATAACAGAGCATAATACCAAGCACACCAAGGCCCACCACGGACATCCCCATGACGCTGCCACCTTTAAAAGCAATGCCGAGAGCTTCATTTACTCCACGGGTAGCAGCAAAAGAGGTTTTTCCGTTGGAACGGGTGGCCACAACCATACCCACGTATCCGGCCATAGCACTAAAAAGGGCCCCGCATATGAAAGAAACAGCCGTCCCTCTTCCTATCTTGAACCAGAGAACGCCACCGAGCAATAAAGCAAAGGGGAAAAGCCATCGATATTCTCTTGAAAGAAAAGCCATTGCGCCACGATGAATGATCTCTGAAAGTTCATTGACCCTTTCATGATCCACCTTAAATGCCTTAATTTTGCCATAGGCAAAAATGGCATAGACCAGAGCCAGTATCCCAGCCCCAACAATAATCCAAAATGCCTGAGAATCCATACACCGAAACCTCCCTTAATTTCTACAAACTTTAAAAAGACGGCCCGCCTCGAAGGCGGGCGACTTCCCAAAACTCCGTCAATTATAGTAAGGAGCCATACTAAAGACAAGTAAAAATTTATTCCCTTTTTTCTATTGATATATGAATGTCAATATCCTTATCGAGATGTTCTATTTTTTTCAGGGCAGATAACATCCCTTTTATTCCTCCAGCTAAAAAATCCGAAACAAAAGCATTCAAAGGGACCGCCTGTCCATCAACCCAGAGAGATACACCACCTCTTTGAGATTGACGACACAAATACGCTATTCGTTTGGCAAGAAGCAATTCTTCTCCTGGTTTAAAAAAAACATCTTTTTCCCCCTTATCATCCTCGCCCTGGAGATTGGCATTATAATAAGCAACTACTCCATGCACAAATGTAGGGCATGTTTCAGGTGAACCTAGCCACACTTTCGGACAGGGGAGTTCTTTGCCTCCTTCTAACAGAAAAAGATCGAAATCGTAGCTCATCTTATACTGAAAATCAGATAAGGACAAGATTTTCGCAGACTCTATGCGAACTCCTTCCTCTCCCCAAAAAACAGTAGGGACCTTGAGTTCCAACATTTTCCCCGTATCTGTATTACTCGAAGGAATTATTCTTTCATGAGTATGCTTTATATAGAGAATCTTCAGCCCTTCTTTTTTGAGATGAGGAATAAGAGCCGTACATAAAGATGTTTTTCCGCTGTTCTTCAAGCCAGCTACAGAAAAGACAAAAGCCATGCCCTCTCGTCACTCTCCTTCTCGAGGACTGCTCGGTAATGGTGTTTTAGGAATATAGGCACTTGTATATCTTTTCCAGATGTTACGATAACTGTCGAGAAGGAAGATAAACAAGCTAATAATAAGAGGCCCTAAGAAAAGCCCTAAGAAGCCCCATGTAGCCAATCCGCCTACAACTCCAATAAAAACCATTAAAACATGGACTTTGCCTCCTCCAGAAATGAAGACTGGACGAATAAAGTTATCTACAGTACTCACTATCATTATGCCCCAAACCGCCAGAATAATGGCTCCCTTAATATTACCCACATAGAATAAGTAAATAGCTCCAGGCCCCCATACGAGGGGAGTTCCTATAAATGGGATCATAGCAAGAAGGGCCATGATCGCCCCGAAAAGAGCCGGACTAGGAAGTCCCACATACCACCAGCCGAAAGCCCCCAATACTCCCTGTATGCCTGCTGTCAAGGTAATGCCATAAATTACGGCTTGAAGAATCTGTTTAGCCCTGTCAAAAAAAGCTTTTTTCTCCTTAGGTGGTAAAGGAACAATATCATCAATGTAGTCTAAGATAACATGTCCATCCCGAATAAAGAAGAAAGAAGAGACAACGATTACTACTAATTGATAAATAATTCGAATTGTATCTCCCAAAAAGGACTTGGATATGTTTGCCAGCGTAGAGATGCTCCAAGAGCCAATCTGTCGAATGACCGTCATAAGGAACGGATATTCCACCAGATAAGGACGTATTTTTTCCATTATTGCCTCTGGGAAAAGGAGAGACACAAAAGTACGACCTTGCTCTACGTTCACATCTGAAAAAACATCGGACAAATAGCCATATATTCGAATTCCCTCTCGAGCCATTACAGTCCCCACCAAAATAGAGGGTACTACTATAAGAAGAACGATCGCAGCAGTCGTAACAGCTGCTGCTCCATTAGCAAACCTTTTAGATAAGACACGCTCATAAAGATATGCGTAAAAGGGATATACAAAAAAAGACAAGATGGCAGACCAGGCTAGAGGGCGCAAAAGACTGAAAGAAACGAGATAGGTAAGAGAACCCAGAGCAAAAAAAATCAACGTAAAGGGCAAGAAAAAGCTTCTAATTCTTTTATAAGGTCGCCTACTCTGATACGTCAGCTTATGATCCCTCCCTTTACTCATTCGCTTATATGTCACAAGAGAAGAAGTAGTTAAAACTACTTCTTCTCTTGTGACTTTGCTTTTACTCAAACTCAATAGTGGAAGGTGGCTTACTTGTTACATCTAAAACAACCCTGTTGATCCCCTTTACAGTATTACAGATTCGTCTCGCTGTCCTATCGAGAACATCGTAGGGGACTCGTACCCAATCAGCCGTCATTCCATCTGCAGATTCTACAGCTCGAAGGGCCACCACCTCTGAATATGTTCGAGAATCTCCCATAACTCCCACAGTTCTCACTGGAAGCAACACGCAAAAAGCCTGCCAAACAGAAAAATAAATGTCACTTTTTGAGAACTCTTCCCTAAAGATCTCATCCGCTTCCCGCAGCGTATCAAGGCGCTCTTTTGTAACCTCGCCAAGGCAGCGAACAGCGAGTCCCGGACCGGGGAAAGGCTGTCGATCCACTATCTCGGGAGGTACGCTTAAGAGTCTTCCTATAGCGCGGACTTCGTCTTTAAAGAGATCCCTTAACGGTTCAAGAACTTTTAGTTTCATATCTTCAGGTAATCCACCTACGTTATGATGGCTCTTAATAACCGAAGCGCCTTTCCCTTTATGCCCACTTTCAATAACATCAGGATACAAGGTCCCTTGAAGCAACCATTCAGCACCTTTTATTTTAGAGGCTTCCGCTTCGAAAACACGAATGAACGTCTCCCCAATAATCTTTCTCTTACGTTCTGGATCTGTCACGCCTCGAAGGGCCTGCAAAAACTGATGGCTGGCGTCTACGTAATGAACATTCAAATCGAGCGCTTTATATCGCTCAAGGACTCTCTCAGCCTCCAGATGTCGCAACAAGCCATTATTTACAAAAATACACTCTAAGCGGTCACCTATGGCTTTAGCAGTTAAAACAGCCGCTACAGTGGAATCAACCCCGCCAGAAAGCCCACAAATAACCCGGCAACCTTTCGTTTTTTTGTGTATCCGTGCCACCATAGTGTCAATCCAGTTTCCAAGATCCCAGTCTCCAGAACACGAACAAACATCGAAGAGGAATTTAGAGAGGATAGCCGTACCATTCTGAGTATGGGCCACTTCTGGATGAAATTGAAGCCCCCATATCTTTCTTTTTCTATTTTCAAAGGCTGCAGGAACTCCTTTATCTGTAACGGCAACGAGCTGGAACCCTTCTGGTAGAGATGCAATATGATCTCCGTGGCTCATCCACACCTCAAAAGATTCTGATATGCCCATAAAAAGAGTTGCCTCTGGATTTTTTACCACTATGGCAGTTCGCCCATATTCACGACTAGCTCCCGACTCTACCTGTCCTCCAAAAAGTTTTGCCAGGAGTTGCATACCATAACAGACCCCAAGAACTGGAACTCCAAGATCGAAAAGGTCTAAGGATACGGTAGGACTTCCTTCGTCATGAACACTTTGCGGACCTCCAGATATAATGATGCCCCGAGGAGTTCTCTTCTTGATTTCATCAGTAGAAGCATCCCAGGGGAGAATTTCACTGTGCACTTTCAGCTCTCGAATCCTGCGGGCAATCAATTGAGTAAACTGAGAACCACAGTCAAGAATTATTATATTATCCATTTACATTCCCCCGAAAAAAACAAAATCGTCAACATTGCTTATATTACCAGAAAGAGAGAAGAGGGGAAAGAAAAAGCCCCCAAAAAGGGGGCTTTTTATAACAACTTATTGGAGTGGGAAACTTACTCCTAGTACATTCCCTCCATACCACCCATTCCTGCTCCACCAGGCATAGGAGCAGCACTCTTGGGTTCTGGCTTGTCAGCCACAATAGCCTCTGTGGTGAGAACCATCGCAGCAATAGAACCAGCATTTTGAAGGGCACTTCTCGTTACCTTTACAGGATCGATAATGCCGGCCTCAATCATATCTACATACTCGCCAGTAGCTGCGTCAAGTCCCTGACCTGCCTTTAGACCGCGAACTTTCTCTACCACCACATCACCCTGATACCCTGCGTTCTGGGCGATCAAATGAAGAGGTGCAGTGAGAGCATTGAGAATAATCGTTCCGCCAGTTCTCACATCACCTTCAAGGTTCCCTATAAACTTATCAAGAGAAGAAATGCAGTTGATAATAGCAACTCCGCCGCCAGCTACGATGCCTTCTTCAACAGCTGCTCTTGTTGCATTCAACGCATCCTCGATACGATGCTTCAGTTCTTTCTGCTCCGTCTCTGTAGCTGAACCGACCTGAACAACAGCTACACCACCCACAAGTTTGGCAAGACGCTCCTGAAGTTTCTCTTTATCATACTCAGAAGTGGATTCCTCAAGCTCTTTTCGAATCTGAGCTGCGCGCTTGCGGATCTCTTCAGAGGAACCAGCACCTTCTACAATAGTGGTCTCCTCTTTTGTGATACGAATCTTTTTAGCTTTACCCAGCATAGAAATGTCAGCACTTTCAAGTTTAATGCCCAGATCTTCGCTCACAACCTGGCCACCAGTCACAATGGCAATATCGTTCAGCATTGCCTTGCGACGCTCGCCAAAGCCAGGAGCCTTAACGGCAGCTATCTGCATGACACCTCTCAGTTTATTCACAACTAGAGTAGCGAGGGCCTCTCCTTCCACATCCTCAGCAATGATCAAAAGAGGCTTTCCAGTCTGGACAACTTTTTCAAGAACAGGAAGAAGATCTTTAATGTTGCTTACCTTGCCATCATGAATCAAGATATACGCGTCATCAAAAGCAACTTCCATTCTCTCAGGATCAGTGATCATATAAGGGCTAATGTACCCCTTATCAAACTGAAGCCCTTCTACCATCTCAAGAGTCGTTCCTACGGTCTGGCTATCTTCTACGGTAATGACGCCATCCTGTCCCACTTTCTCCATGGCTTCAGCAATAAGCTGTCCAACAGCAGAATCATTAGCAGAGATAGCGGCAACCTGAGCAATCTTATCTCGATTCTTCACAGGAATAGCCATCTTTTTCAGTTCGTCCACTACAAAATCAATGGCCTTTTCGATTCCCTGGCGCATCAACATGCCATTAGCACCAGCTGCTACGTTTTTCATTCCCTCACGGATAATGGCTCGGGCAAGGACTGTAGCTGTGGTAGTACCGTCACCAGCTACATCATTGGTCTTAGAAGCAACTTCTTTGACCAGCTGTGCCCCTGTGTTCTCGAAAGGATCCTCAAGGTCTATTTCCTTTGCAATGGTAACACCATCGTTCGTAATTGTAGGGGATCCAAATTTTTTCTCTAAAACTACGTTGCGCCCTTTAGGCCCAAGGGTCACACCAACTGTATCAGCTACTTTATCAATACCACGCAACATAGCATGGCGTGCATCTTCATTAAAAGTAAGGATCTTCGCCATTTTTACATTCCTCCTTAGTTATCTCGTCTCTTACTTCTCTACAATAGCAAGAACGTCTCGCTCGCTGAAGATCACAAACTCTTCTCCGTCAAGCTTGATCTCAGTACCAGCATATTTGCTGAATATGATACGGTCACCAACTTTAACTTCCAATGGAAGCTTCTGTCCATTCTCAAGTACTTTCCCAGTTCCAATAGCTATAACTTCCCCTTCCTGGGGTTTCTCTTTGGCAGTATCTGGAAGAACGATGCCTCCCTTAGTTTTTTCTTCCTGATTGATGACCTTAACGACGAGGCGATCACCAAGCGGTTTTAAGTTCATTCGAAAATCCCTCCTTGAAATATTATCTCTTAAGATGTTAGCACTCCTTCGTGTCGAGTGCTAACTGAACGGTTTAAATATTAATTCTCATGCTTTTTTATCTCAAGGATAAATAATCATAAATAATAGAGTTTATCTCTATAAACACGATACTATCTCTTTATACCTACTCTTTTATCAGTTTTTCAATACTCATCACTACAAAAGTAGATGCCAAGAAGGGTTCGGGGCAAGAGAAAGATCTGAAATATTCCCTCGCTGAAAGCTATTGTATCCAGCAGCAGCTATCATAACAGCATTATCAGTGCATCTAATCACAGGCGGAATAAATACTTCCCAAATTTTTCTCTTCAATAACTCTTTTCTAAGCCCCTTGTTAGCAGCCACTCCTCCTGATATCGCTATTTTCCGAATCCCCGTCACTTCAGAAGCCCGTTCCAGTTTGGAAACTAACGCCGTAACAGCTGATCGCTGGAAAGAGGCACAAATATCTGCAACAGGTAGATCTGTCTTGCTTTTTTGTAACTCGTTTACTGCCCAAAGTACCGCCGTTTTCAATCCACTAAAACTAAAAGTAATTTCATTGCTGTCTTTAAGAGGAACAGGAAAACGAAAAGCCTCTGGATTTCCTTGTTGTGCTAGCCTATCAATAATAGGCCCCCCAGGATATCCGAGACCTAAGAGTTTTGCAACCTTATCATAAGCTTCTCCAGCTGCATCATCTCTTGTTTCTCCGAGAAGCTGATATTGACCCCAATCTTCTACAAGTATAATTTCGGTATGCCCCCCGGAAACGATGAGACAGATAAAAGGAGGAAGAAGATCTTCAGAAGCCACCACATTGGCAAAGAGATGGCCTTCCAGATGATTAACTCCTAATAGAGGTACTCCCCATGATTGGGCAAAGGCCTTAGCTGTCATGACTCCAACCATGAGCGATCCCATAAGTCCCGGACCTGCAGTAACTGCTATCAGGGAAAGCTCTGAAGCGGGATCACTAATTCCAGCTTGGCTAAAGGCCACCTTTATAAGGGGTAAAATCGCTTCGAGATGCATTCTCGATGCAAATTCCGGAACAACTCCTCCAAAGGGGGCATGTTCTTTGATCTGGCTTGAAATAAAATCTGCTTTAACATTACGTTGCCCCTCTAGAACAGAAACAGCCGTATCGTCACAGCTACTCTCTATTCCCAAGGTCAAAAAATTAGAATTCACTATTGTCACCTCTTTGGGACGGCAAAGACTTCCGAATCCTCTCCACAGGCTACGGTTACATTCTGTCCTTTTTTTACGTATTTCCCCGGGACGGAAAAAGCTAAAGTTCCCGTAGTATCTGGAGGAATGTCCCCTACTATAATAAAATCTTTGCTCGTTAAAACATCTTCATCTTTCACTACGTAATCACCGATCTGTAACATTTTGGGCTCAAAATTCCATCTTTTTTGAGTTTTATAACGCATAGCAAAGAGAGCCCTTCCCTTCAAATCTTTACTGCTAAAATGGCTCGCATGCCATTTTAACCACTCAGGAGCCTGCGGATCAGAGACCAGAGCCTCAGAGAGGGTTACATCAATATATACGAGGGCAACTTGCGCCCTGGCCCCTATGACCATATCTCCCAAAACTTCACCTTCAATCCAGAAGGAAACGGTTCGCTCATCCATGAGCTGCTGCAACTCTTTTGCTTCTGCAATACAAGAGCAAGAAGAAATTAAAGTGAATCCACATATTACGAGTAAAAACAACTTTAATGATCTATTTTCTGTCATCCATGTTCTCTCCTCTGAAGGAACGTTTTTTCGAGAAAGCCCCCATAAGCCATCTCCATTCTTTAAAACTAAAGAACCATGTACAGCCTCCGTATACCACTGCTCCAATAATGAAAACTGCTAAAATCCAGATACCTTTCATGGGAAGAGAAGCTCCGACTGGGTAGGGTAAAAATTTCCGGTATTGCCAAACAGCACCAGCCATAATAGCTAAAATTCCTACTATTCGGCCGCTCCATTGTACGGTAAGGATATGAAGAGGTTTTTCCATAACTTTCGAAAGTAAATATCCACCCACAAGAGCTGAGATCGTAAACCCGAGAGAAGTAGCAAGAGCAAGCCCTGAAAATCCCATGGGTTTGATTAGGAGAAGACAGAATATAATATTAAATACCACGCTGGAAGCTGTGACCATTAAAGCTGCCCGAGGGCTGCTCTGAGCATAAAGTCCCCGCAAAAAAATGGTAGTACAAGCCATGCCGGGTAACCCCCAAGCGTACATTGCAAGAGCCTTACCAGTGGCATGCCAGGCCCAACTATCAAAAGCACCTCGATAGAAAAGAAAATTAACAACTTCGTCGGAGACGAGAATCAGTCCCACTGTTACCGGAAGTACTATGAAAAGAGCAAAACGAACGGAATCCTGAACAGTCTCTTTAAACTCGTGGTTATCACCAGTTGCGCATCGTGAAAGTTCTGGCAAAACAGCTTGGGAGATTGCTATGACGAAAAGTCCTAACGGAAGTTGTATTACTCTATTGGCGTAGTTCAATACAGAGATGGCTCCGTCCTGTAAAAAAGACCCTAACATCCGACTCACTACCGGATTGACCTGGTTAAGGGAAAGTCCTAATGCGTAAGGGAAAAAGAGTGTCATCATTTTTCTCAGGTCTTTATCATGTCGATCAGGCTTCGCTGGTACAAGAGGAACACCTTTCCAGGCGCTCCAAAACCACTGAAGCCCCCATTGACAAACACCTCCAGCCAAAACAGCAACCACAAGGGTCCATATCCCACAACGAGAAACCAACAGAAACAGAACCAATAAATAAACAACATTACTAAGAGCTGGCGCTATGGCCGGAACAAAATAAGAATCGAGACTGTTAAGCACTCCCATAGCCAAAGCTGCTAAAGAAACAAGCAATAGGAACGGAAACAGCCAACGCGTCATTGAGACAGCGAGAGATGCTTTGACAGCATCGAAGCCAGGGGCCATAATTTTCACAAGAAGGGGGGAAAAGAATATCCCCACTAAGACCACTGAAAATCCGGCAATGAGGAGAATAGAAAAAGCTTGTTTCGCCAGATATGCTGCCCTCTCTTTGCCTTTTTGAGCCAAGCTTTGAGAAAAAACAGGAACAAATGCCGCCGACAAAGCTCCTTCAGCCAACATTTGCCGGGATAAATTTGCTAAAGTATAAGCAATATAAAAAGCATCGAGTTCGCTCGATGCACCAAAAAGAGCTGCCGTAACAATTTCACGAGCCAACCCTAAAATTCGGCTGGCAAAAGTTCCCACCATCATAACTAATGCGTGGCGAACCATTCTGGAAACACGAGAGGACATGAACGACGCCTCCTGAACAACAAGGAAATGAGGTACTTTATATGAGCTTTATTATTCTTTGGGGTACAGGAAATCCCCTCTTTGGTGACGATGGAGTTGGTCCGTTTGTCGTCCAATATTTACAGAAAAAAGAGATGGAACATCCCATCTGCGCTATTAATTGCGAAACGACTCCGGAAAATTATATTGGCGACTTGCAACGACGACACCCAGACCTGCTGCTTATAGTAGACGCAGCCGATATGGGGCTTCCTCCGGGATCCACACGTCAGATACCCTTTGAAGAAATACAAAATGCCACATTTAGCACTCACGGACTTCCCTTAGATCTGTTGTTAAAAGAAAAGGCTCAAGAAATACCTATTATTTTTATCGGAATACAACCATATTCGCAAGAATTGGGTGATTCCCTTTCTCTGCCAGTTCAAAATGCAGCATTAGAACTTATATCTTTGCTACTCTCTGGCAAATGGGAAGACATCCCTCTTCTTTACCAAGAAAAGCGATCGCCTAAATAGAATTTGCGAGCGACTTCGCTCTGCGCTACTTCATCAGGTGGGCCCTCAATAATAATTTCGCCCTGGTGAATTAAGTATGTACGATCAGTAATCGCCAAAGTATCGCGCACATTATGGTCTGTAAGCAAGATACCGTACCCTTTCGCTCTCAGGCTTAGTATGATTTGCTGGATATCGTAGACTGCTATGGGGTCAATACCACTAAAGGGCTCATCTAGCAGAACAAAATCCGGCATGATAGAGAGGCACCGTGCGATTTCTACCCTCCGTCGCTCTCCTCCGCTAAGAGCATAACCTGGAACATCTGCCAGATCGGTAAGCCCCAGTTCGTCAAGAATGTGCTCCACCATTTTCTCTATCTCTTTTTTAGGCCGACCAAGTTCCTGTAAAACAAGTTCTATATTCTCTTGCACTGAAAGATTTCTAAAAACTGATGCCTCCTGAGGAAGATAGCCTACTCCTATTCTTGCTCGGCGATACATCGGAAGAGAAGTGATATCTTTTTCATCAATCATAATCCGTCCAGAATCTGGCTTTATAAGACCTACAATCATATAGAATGTCGTAGTTTTACCAGCCCCATTAGGACCAAGAAGCCCCACAATCTCTCCCATATGCACATCAATATCGACAGAAGAGACCACAGTTCTCCCCTTATATGCTTTGCAGACCTCTCGAGCTTTAAGAGTCTTTGCGCTCATTTGCATCGTTCCCTTTCTTTTCATGAAGCTGGAAAGTAACTTGCGGTTGCCCTGAGGCCTCCATTTTACCTGTTCCTGGCGAGTACAAAATCTCTTCTGCCCGTAAAGCGCGATCCAACTGAAGAGCTACTGCGTTCCCACGCACTCGCAACGAGTCTTGAGCTTTTGAATAGGTAGCCGTGGAGCCGGTGATACGGGTTTTTTGCCCATCTGTGCCGGTAAAAATTATCACCACATTTCCTGAAGCATTTATATCTGTAGTCTGTCCTTCTTTTATGGTACCCTTCACCGATTCAGCTGAAACAAAAATTTTCTGCTGGCTATCCTCAAATTTCCGTACTTTCTTTGAAGAGAAAGCTATTTTACTCATATTAAGTTCATCAGCGTCAATGGAACGAGTGCCGAAGTATCCGGAAACCTCTTCTCGAAGAATATATTCACCATCTGGAGACAAATCACCATCTAAAGAAATACAGGAAAGATCTACTGGCTCCTGCTCCCACTTCCCGCCAATATGAACTCCCCCACTGAGGGTTATTTTTCGACTCTTGAGATTTCCATCTCCTCGCGGAGCTGTAATAAGTAACTCCACTCGTTCTATTCGCACATTTTTTTCCGCTACAAAAGCCCCCGTTTTGGAATCATAAGACATATTTTCCGCTGTTATCCGGGCTTCTTCTCCCCAAAGAACCCCCGACCAAATTAAAAGGAAGCAAAAGGAGATGAATAACCTTAGCTGTCTTAAGCATTTATGCATCCCACTCACACCATTCTGAGAAAAAATTAGATATTCAAATGCCGCCGTTATTCTACCTTTTCACGCTCTCGCATGACAAGCCCAGAGACATAATCTAAACTTATCTACTCGCAGCCCCCAAGTTCTTGTTTTAAAGCTTCGAAAGCCTCTTCTACCTTCGCCGTAGCTACAACACACGTTACGCTAGAAGGAAGAGCTAAAATCATATCAATATTTACTCCTTGATGGGCTAGAGCGCTAAAAACCCTAGCAGGGAAATCCCTCTTACCAGAAGGCAACGAAGAAACAGATATCTTTGCTATCTCTGTATCGAAGATAACTCCTTGAGCATCAATCTCCATAGAAACAGCCCGACAAACACGGATAGCTCCCTCAAGCCCGCTTTTTCTCACTAAAAAAGCTATATCATTCACTTGTCCTCTCATAACGCTCTGAACAATCATCTCTACATCGATCTCCACTTCAGCAAGGGCTGCAAAGAGGGAGGCTGCTATGCCTGGAATATCTGGCACTCCAAGGAGAGCTACTTTCGCCACATCCAGATCAAGAAAAATGGGACTTGAGGTCTTTCCTCTGTTTATATTTTGCATTATGAGAACCTCCCGACTGTTATTATTTTATAAGAGACAAAATCCTTCACTCTCCTCCGACAAAACAAAGAAGTGAGAACGGATTCTATGCCTCGAAAAAATAGAACACACGAGTTGGGGCATCTTCTCCGGTAGGTCCCTCGGGAAAGGCTATCATACTAGGATCCAAACCACTTATAGCAGCATCAGAGCTACAATTTGTAATCGGATCAGGCGCACAAACTCGAAAAAGGTATCTCATAGGCCCAATATGCCTCCAAGAGCTTCTAGGGTTCCATCGACTACACTTAGATCGGGAATCCCCTGGAGAGGTGCATCTGGATCTTTTAAGCCATTCCCTGTAAGGACCACCACAATTTGAATGCCCTCCGGAAGCTTGCCTAATTTTTTAAGTTTGCAGAGTAGCGCCACAGGAGCACAAGATGCGGGCTCGGCAAAAAGGCCTTCATGAGAAGCCAATTCTTTCTGTGCTGAAAGAATTTCATCGTCAGAAACAGAAAAAAACTGCCCTCGACTTATTTCTATTGCATGCAAAGCTTTCTCCCTATTCACGGGGTTTCCTATGCGTATAGCAGCAGCTATAGTGTCTGGGTTCTCTATCGTATGTCCCAAGACAAGAGGAGCTGCCCCCTCTGCTTGTACCCCTATAAGGCGAGGTATTTTATGAATTTTACCTATTTCTCGATAATACTCCAAGGCTGCTCCGTAGGCGCTAATATTGCCCGCATTGCCTACTGGAAGAACAATCCAATCAGGCATATCTGTCAATTCATCGCAAATCTCCCATGCAGCAGTTCTCTGTCCCAAAAGGCGGAAAGGATTCAAAGAGTTAACAAGCGTAAGTTTTTTCGCTAAAGCTCCTTGACGAGCTAGTTCCAAGGCTTCATCAAAATTTCCTCGAATCGCTACAACTTTGGCTCCATGTATAAGAGCTTGTGTCAGCTTACCAAGAGCCACCTTCCCTGCCGGGAGCAACACGAAGCAAGGCAGCCCTACCAGTGCCGCATAAGCAGCTGCAGAAGCAGAGGTATTACCTGTAGAGGCGCAAATAAAGGCTCTACTCCCCTCCTCTAATGCTTTAGCAGCGGCCACAACCATTCCGCGATCTTTAAAAGACCCCGTTGGATTCAGACCCTCAAATTTTGCCCAAAGAACCACTGATAGTTCTCGGCTGAGATGGCGTAGAGGGAAAAGAGGCGTTTCCCCCTCAAAAAGCGATATACGAGGAGTGGCCTCCGTCAATGGAAGATGCTGTTCATATCGACAAAGGATCCCTAATCTTGGCATCTACTATCTCCCCCTCCTCTCGGCGTTATATTATACATAAAAGCCCACACCACTCCAGCCCCGGAGCGGATGTGGGCTTCACTCGCGATTCCGCTCTACCCTGCGGCGAAGCTAGTCGGAATAGTCTTTATTATCCTTTTTGCTAAGATCTGGCGCTGTTTCTTTATTATAATTGGCCCGAGCTCCCCAAATAGCTTGTTCAGGAGCCCCGTTATAATCCTGCCGTCGAGAAATTACTTCCAGCACTTTTTCCGCTGAGTTTTCTGCATTAAAGGCTTTTATAAAACGCGTAGCCCACTCTTCAGTTTCATCTATGATACGCCCGATGATCTCAGGAGATTCATTCATAATATACTTGCCCATAGGAAGGTTGGATTTTTTATAATTTCCATCTTTACGGCTGTAGCCCTGAGCATCGCACCATTCCACAATTTTCTTCCATGTCTCTTCAGAAACACCTCGGTGAGATTCTTTTACATAAGAACCTTTTTCTGTTATAGCATTTCCTGTATCTGGATCCATCTTGATTCCAAATACTATATTTTGGAAAAGAGTAGCTACATTCCCTTTGTTAATCCCATACTTGGCAAATTTGGCAACTTTTTCTATAGGAGTTCCAGAGATACCATGTTGTGCGATGGAAACACCATAAGGGCGGATTGCCTGAGCTATTTCCAACGTTCGATCAAGGTCGATACCCTCTTGTTGTCCTGTATCGTAAGTCCCATGAAGACTTCCATTGGATATAGCAAGCAAATCAGGGAAAATTCCCCAAGCATTGAGGCCACCGATAAAGAATTTTGCTTCTTCTACTGTTGTCAATTCCCCTGGCCCTTTTATCTCGCCAACTTCCACTTCTAAGCCAAGATAGGCAGGAATATGCATAGCTACATCTCGAGTATTGCACAAATTTTCCCAATCTGGCAGATGAGATGCATCTATAGCAACAGAGGTCCATCCCTTTTGAATAACCGAAGGGATGTGACTCACTGCCTTAAAAAGATCCGCTTCGGATTTAATAGCATAATGATCGACGTGAAGGCCAAAAATTACACCATGCCCCAACTCGGAAGATGTTTTCACTGCATATTCTGGAAGGTTATCAAAATTGCCAGCACAATATGTCGATTCTGACTTTGCAATCTCGATAAAAACAGCAGCATTCAATTTTTTAGCAGCTCTGAAAACTCCTTTTACCGTCAAAGGGTTTCGTGCATTAGCAGCAAGAATAATAGCATTCGCTTCTCTAAAAGCTCGAACAATATCACGACCACTGACTAATCCAACTTCTTCATTTCCCCACAAAGCCTGAACATTCAGAGGGCGTTTTTTCAGCATCTCCTTATATGAGGCGCTGTTCGTTCTCATCCGTTGTCACGCTCCTTGTACAATTTTCATTAATTTTCTATCTCAAAGGTAGACTCCCATAGGATGATATACGATACACTATACCACAAGGTTTTCAACTAAAAAAAAGAGAGGACATCTTATAAAATTAAGATGTCCTCTCTACTTATGAAAAACCCCTAACGAAGGCCATTCCACATAATTAGAACAATAGCTATAGGAGCAAAAAAACGCAGTATCAAAAGCCACGGTGACATAAAGGCAAAGTTGAGTCTGCCTTTATTGGAAACATTATCTTTGATTCTATCTGTTACAACCCATCCTACAAAAAGGGAGATCAAAAGACCGCCTGTAGTTAAAAGAATGTTATTGCAGATCCAATCCATGGCATCGAGAAAACTCTTACCAAAAAGATTAATGGGATAGGCACCCTGGGAGAGAGCTGATGGAATTCCAAGAAGGAAGATAGCCGTTCCCATAAGAAAGGAACTCTTTCCTCTGCTCCAGCCCAATTCATCTTTACAGTAAGAAACGACCACCTCAAAAAGAGATACCGACGAGGTAAGTGCAGCTATAAAAAGAAGTGCAAAAAAGAGCCCCGACCAAACCATACCACCCCACATCTTCGAAAAGACTGCGGGCAAAGTTATAAAAGTAAGGCCTGCACCTGCTCCCGCATCAATACCAAAAGAGAAAACAGTAGGGAAAATGATTAATCCTGCAAGAAAAGCAACGAGGGTATCAAGAAGAGTAACTATGGCAACTGATTTTGGAATATTTTCATTCTTGCCAATGTAACTGCCAAAAGTAATGAGGACCCCCATGCCGAGAGAAAGGGAATAAAAAGCCTGTCCCAAAGCATCAATAATCGTGCCCCCAGTAACTTTGGAAAAGTCGGGTTTAAGATAAAAAGCAACACCTTTCGATGCTCCGGGAAGCGTCAAAGCCCTGGCAACAAGAATGAGTATGATGACAAAAAGTCCTGGCATGAGGATTTTGCTGGCCCGCTCAATACCTTGTCCAATGCCTTTATACACTACAAGAACAACCATAAGCATAAAAGCAAAAAAAGCAAAAAGAACTTGAGTGGGATTGGCAATAAAGCCTAGAAAAGCATTCTGAGCAGCCGACGTATCATGAAGAGACATGAGGCCTGTGAACGACTTGAAAATATAAGCGAAAGTCCATCCCCCTATAACTGCATAGTACGAGAGGATAATAAAAGCCACAACTAGTCCCATCCAACCAACGATAGGCCAGGCCCCTCCCTTTAGCTCCTTGAAAGCTCCCACTGCATTTTTTTTCGCCGCACGCCCGATGACAAACTCTGCCAGCATTATTGACGCTCCAATAGTGAATGCCAAAATAACGTATATCACTAGAAAAGCTGCTCCTCCATTTTTCCCTGTAATGTAGGGGAAACGCCAAATATTACCAAGACCAATTGCTGATCCTGCTGATGCGAGGAGAAAACCAACTTGGCTTCCCCATTGTTCCCTTTCCGTTTCTTCCTGTTTCACAAAAACCCCTCCTATCAATATTTGAATATTCAAAAAATAAAGACGCGCAGTGATAAGCCTCATTTATATCTTTAAATATTTAGCTTTTTAAAAATTTAATATGATTATGATAACCGCATAAAAAAAGGGGTCAGACCCTAAAAAGGGTCCGACCCCGAAAAGTCTGCCGGCTAAAAAATCAAATGCCAGTAGGCGCTCCGGAAGAGGACCCGCAGCTAATAATAACTAGGAGTATAATTATTATGTTAATTAAAATATTCCAATTGATATTCACTGCGTTCCCCTCCTTGCTATTAGTGTGTTTTGTATCCTTGAAAGTAGCGTTATCTTATATATTATTTTCAGACTTGTCAAATTCTATTTCATTAAATATTTCAAAGCTCTTTCCCGAAGAGGTATTCTTAAAAAATTCAAATCGATCTTCTCGTTACTCTAAAAAGAAAAGGGTTGCAGTTTCATAAAGACCATGATAATATACCCTTCGCTGTGATGGACACAGATATTGGATATATATGATTGGGGAATGGTGCAACGGCAGCACGCCTGACTCTGGATCAGGTAATCCTGGTTCGAATCCAGGTTCCCCAGCCAGTAAAAAGGCCCCATCGACTAGAGGTCAAGGTCGTCACCCTCTCAAGGTGGAGACACGGGTTCGAATCCCGTTGGGGCTACCATTATAAACGTGTTGCTTAGCGAGAAGATTCGATAAGAGGGCACGGGAAAACTAAAGGGGAAGCTTTTGCTTCCCCTTTTTATTTTAAAACTAATTTTCTACCCTTCGCTTCCCTCTTTTAGTCTCTCTTCCCAAGTGATAAACGAGTGATAATAGAGTTGATCTCCATCGTCAATTCCTCGAGTTATCTCTGTAATGTGGGTATGGGTAGCCTCTATTTGCTCAAGTACATACTGAACCGCTGCTTCCGGCATGCTATGTTCCCCACACGTATATATATCGAGAGCCATATACTGCGCTTCAGGCCAAGTATGAACAGAAAGATGCGATTCGCTGATCACTACTACGCCACTTACCCCATTAGGAGGAAATCTGTGAAAGGATACGGACCAAACCTGAGTATGCGCCCTCTTCGCCGCTTCTACAAGTATCTCCTGAAGTTTCTCTACCTGTCCGATAACATCACCACACCCAGAAGCTTCAACAATAAAGTGATATCCTTTTGGTGACATGTACCCTCCTCCTCTTTACGCCTAACAACCATACCTTAGGTTCAAGTGGGATAAGTATATTACAAAAAGAGCAAAAAACACATAAGAAAATAAAAACAATAAAAACCTTTCTTATAAATTTTCTTGATTTAGATATAAGAATAAGGAGATAAAAAAACGGCCTATCTCCTTAAAGATAGACCGCTATATAATCTGGTGGAGCTAAGGGGATTCGAACCCCTGACCTCTTGAATGCCATTCAAGCGCTCTCCCAGCTGAGCTATAGCCCCACATCGCAGAACGTGAGTATTATAAGTAGCTCTAGAGCTTCTGTCAACCTCTAAAACAGTTATTTCCCTCCCGGAGCAAAAATATTCATCTCCTGGTATCCTTTCGGAACTTCGAAAAGGTGATCAGGTATTGTATGTTCTTTTATATCTGAAAGTATCATCTCTGATGTACCAGAAGGGCCTGTCTGAATATGCTTTATAGAGGCTTGAAGTTTTTCAGAAAACCACACTATCATAACACCCATATCAGGATCACGGTATGTGTAGCGATATTTGTTACAGTCATATCCATTCACTTTTTCCTTGCCAAGATTCTCCATGACAGCTTTTCCTTGTAAAGTTTCTTCAGCGCTCTTTTGGTCCATAGCTACGTTCCATCCATCCAAAGGTATTTTCAGATACGCTTCTTCTTCCGGCAAAATCACGAGAACATTCCCTTGAAGACCTTCAGAAATAACAATTCGTGCTACCCCGTCCTCCTCTACTTCCTGACGAAATTTTTGTCCCTTTACATAAATACGTCCTGATTCCGTTTCTTCTCCCTCGATATTTATAGTAAAATTCGCCTCAAACTCCACACTCGCTCCAGCAAAACTCCATGACGATAGGCCACATAAAACAAAGATGCCAGTTAATGCAATCAAAATAATTCTATTCCTCACCACATCGCCTCCTTTTTGAAGAATTAGGTAATTCCATATTATTCTACAGTATCGAACATTCATCTACACCTTAAAAATATTAAGGGAAAGCTATCACGTGAAAAAAGGACTAGATACCCTTTCAACTTCCCTCCCTGAGTCTGATTGATTCCCCTAAGAGGCAATGAGAAAATACTTATAGCAACATACATAAAGTAATTTCGCCATGAGCTGAATAATTACATTAAATGTCGCAGCTAGTAATAATACCCAAACACACACATAAAAGGAGTCTTGATAATTGTGAGAAGAAAAACGACATCACTATTGCTAATTGGTCTTCTATTCCTCATATCTTGCGTAAACCTACAACCTGCTTCAGCTGTTAGTCGTGGAGAAATGGCTGAGGTCATAATTAAAACATTAGATCTCCCTCGATGGACAGGACAAGATCGTTTTTCCGATGTGCCCACAGATCATCCGTTTTTTTCTGCAATAGAAACAGCTCGAGCTTATGGGATTATTTTCCCCGGAGAAAAATTTCACCCGGATTTGGAGGCCACACGAATAGAAGCTCTCCATTTTGCTTTCAAAGCCATGGGATGGTCTCACGAAGCAGAAATCGCTCAGTTTTTGGCTCCTCAAGAAAACGAAGATATCCCTCCTTTTATGTTGCCTTCATTATCTCTAGGGGCTCTTTGTTCTCCTCTGGCTCCACAACCCTTCATCAACTTTCCCCGACAAAACCTTGAGAGAGAAGACCTTGCTGAGTTAGCCAACTGGCTTTATTCATGCCGCCGCTCTATGATCTGGGATCAAACTTTTTATGGAGAACACACGAGTCTTCGAATACATAGAGAAAAGGTCGGAACACCACCTATTTCCTGGGCTATTTTTATAACAGAAACACCAGATGCAACTGCTGCACAAAAAATAGAAGCAGAGTTATCTCAAAAAGGGCTCTCTGCTTTTATTATTAATTCTGAAACTACCTACACTGTTTACACAGGACCATACTCTAATTTTGTTAAAGCATGGGAAATATTCGAAACCTTACCTACGGAGTTGGGCGCTAAAATCGTTCCTCACAGTCAACAAAAAAGCGAGGCCCTTTTTTGGGCAGCTCTTCAAACAGAGGGTATCCAGAAAACACCAACCATCATAACAGCTCCATCTTTAGGACAACCACTTTTGCCTCTTAAACACATGACCGACAAAACAAGAGCTGAAGCTGCTATTAATGGTGGCTTTTTCTCTTCGAGAAAACCAATAGGAACCCTCATTGTTCGTGGCATTCCTCTTTCTCCCTCGTATGCACAGCGTTCTGCTATGGGATGGACCGAAGAAGGGGCTACTTTCTGGGGGAATGGAGAATTCCGTGCCCTATTAAGAGACGAATATCGTATAGCCCCTATAACCGATCTTAATTCTGTTCCTCCAGAGAATGGTTTAGGGCTGTTTTCTTCCATAGCAGGACAGTTCTTTAAACCTCTTCCTCTAGATTCAGTTCTTTATCTCTTCGGAAATGACAGTATTTCGGAAGCTGGATCTCTCATTCGTTCTCAGCGAGCTGTTCCAGATAACAGCCTTCTTCTCGCCGCTCGCGGAATAGGCATAGATATGATTAAATCTTTCATCTCTGAAGGAAAAACTATTTCTATGGAAATAGAGTGGCGAGACCCCTCTATGGATGGATCATATTATGCCCTGCAAGGTGGACCAATGCTTCTCAAAGATGGGCAACTTCAGACACGCAATGAAGGGTTCTCTCAAAAGCTGAGAGAAGAGAAACATCCACGCACTATAGTAGGAACTGACGGACAAAAGGTATGGTGGATAGTAATAGATGGTCGTAACCCATGGCACAGTGGAGGAGCAACGCTTCTAGAAGCAGCTCGCCTCGCTAACGACCTCGGCCTATCCACCGTTTTGAACCTTGACGGAGGAGGGTCTTCCGAACTTGTTTGGAAAGGACAAATTATTAATGCCATTCCTGGGGGAAGAGAGAGACCTCTCCCTTATGGAATCTTTTTCGCACCCAGCACTACTGGCGGGGAGGGATCTCCCGTTTCGTAAAGGAAGGTGTGCTTCCTGAAGTTTGAAGCCTCACACCAGTTTGCGGAATTGCCAAAGGGATACCAGCGTTATCGAAGGCTTCCTTTACTCTAAGACGGTACTCTCTTGACATAGCCCATTGGTCGCCTGGAGTGGTATCAAAAAGCGTTCTCAAAAGAGTAGAGCTGTCAAGAAAATCTAAGATCCCTTGAACTGAAGGTTCGCCAATAAAAAGCGTCGGATTTTCTGCTTTTAAATCAAATGCTACCTTTTCCATAATAGCCATGGCTTTTCGCGTATCTGCATCAAAGGGAATTCTGATTTTAATAGCTGCTCGGGACCAATTTTTTGTGTAATTTGTAACTCCATCAATGCTCCCGTTTGGCATAATAATAAGATTCCCATCTACATCTCTCAAATGGGTGGTGCGAAGGGTTAGTTTCTCAACCGTTCCACTACCCATATTTGTTTGGATCCAATCTCCAACCCCATAATGGTCTTCTATTACCACAAAGATTCCATTTATAAAGTCACGAATAATATTTTGGGCAGCCATAGAAACTCCCAGGCCCGCTAGCCCGACACCTGTTAAAATCGGGGTGATATTAAACCCTAAACTACCTATTATGCTTAGAACAAAAATAGCGCCTATCACCCATTTCACTATATTGAGCGTAATTCCCCTTAATGTTTCAATTCTCTGAAGAGCTACCGGCCGATTACCATTTTCCCCGTTCTTCTCAACTGATCTGTACACTAAAGAAAAACCCCTGGAAATAGCCAATAAAGCAACTTTGTTTACAATAAACCACGTTATAATAATACCTATAATTACCATTATTTGATGGGCAAAAGGGAATGCTGCCTTAATCTGTCCCATATAGCCCCTCCTCAGTTTTTGATTTGTATAGAAAGATCTGGACGAGCTTTTTTCACCGTTGTCAGAAAATCTTCCCATAAAACAACAGGGAAAGTAACTTGCCATCCTTTTCCTGTTTCCTTCATAAAAAAAGCACTAAAAATCTTTTTTCTTTGAATAGTATCAATAGCTATTATTGTGTTCCACGGAAGGAGCTCTTCCTTTTTTTTCCCCCAGCTAGAGAACTCTCGTACTACCCCCTGATCTGACAAAAAAAATCTTACATTTATTCCGCCCATATAAAGACAAATAACCCCTACGCACACATATGGAAGCAACAACTTTAGGTCTGTTATGGAACGAGCAAAAATTTTTCCCATACCTATAGATACAAGCAAAAAACCCACTATCAAAGAAGCTATTCTTGCCCACATCGGATAAGAAAACGAAGAAACTGTCAGCCGATCACCCATGGTTATAGACGCTCCTCTCTTTAGGGGATCCGAATTCGTTTCAACTCGTCTACATTATTCATAATTTCAGTATTTTTACTAAGCTCCTTTATTTCTTTTTCTAAATAAACGTCTTCTAGATCTTTTTGAACTTTTTCAGCAACCTCTTCGTAGGGAGCAAGTTTCCCTCCCTTTTTTTCTATGAGCTGAAGGATATGGTAACCATAATCAGTTTTTATTGGACCACGGAGTTCTCCTGGTTTCATTGAAACGGCATCTTTAAAGGGGTCTGGGAGTTCCTTTTTAGACATCCATCCCATATCCCCTCCTTCTTTTGAAGTAGAAAAATCCAGACTCGTTTCAGCTGCGGCTTTTTCAAAAGGCCTGCCCGTTAATATCTGTAAGAGTATAAAACGAGCTTCCGAAGCAGTACCTACTAAAATCTGGCGAAAATGATACGCCTCTTCTGCAGTATAAAGATCAGGGTGGGTTTTATAAAAAGTCTTTAAGGCAGATTCGCTCAAATCCCAATGTTTTGAGGCATCAGAAACATAAGCTTCTGCTAAAATACTTAATCGAGCCCACTTTAAACGTGCCGCTACATCTGAATTATAATAAAGTCCTTTACGTTGGGCTCTATCTGCCAGGACAAGCATATCTGTAATCTGACGTAACAGCTCCCGCTGGTCTCTGTCGCTCATTTGTTGAATTACAAGAGCCGCTAAAGCTTCATCATCATTAGTATGTTGACGTACCAACGATAAAAGTTCATCAATGTTGATAGTCTCACTTTCTACTTTAACAATTGGGGTACCATTTCCTGCCCAAGCTTCCCCCATAAACATTATCAGAAACAAACATAGGAGTAGATTCGTTCCTATGATTTTTCGTCTCATGATTCACGCCTCCTTCAGCGCCTTATGTTCGTCGTGTGATTTCCATCTGGGGCAGATGGATAAGGAATTGGAACGTAGTGAACAGAAGGACGTCCCATCCCAGATTGTGGGTATAATTTCATAATATTGCAAATCTGAGAAGAAAGGTCTGTATTGACAGGCAACCCTAAAGATTGAGCTTCTTCCGCTGTGATAGGATAATCATGAGTCCAGCGCCCCTCAGTCAAAATTTTAGCCAGCTCCTCAGCTTTTTCTTTTTCCATCTTGTCATCTAACAAATGAACGACAAAAGATCGCGTCTGTTTCACCGCTTTACGACTTACATCCGCTAAGATAAGTGTAGAGTCATCTATTTCTGCTACTGGTTTTTCTTCTACGGCTTTCAAGATAGATGCTGCTGGATATTGCCCTATTTGTGGATCTACCGGTCCAAGTACCGCGTGCTTGTCCATTAATATTTCGTCTGCAGCCAAAGCTATCAGAGTTCCTCCGGACATAGCATAATGTGGTACTACTACTGTAACTTTCGCCGGATGCTTCTTTAGGGCATATGCTATTTGTTCTGCAGCAAGGAGAAGTCCGCCTGGTGTATGAATAATAAGGTCAATAGGAGTCCCTTCAGATGTAAGGCGGATAGCTCTCAAAACCTCTTCAGAATCCTCTATATTCAGGAAATTACGGGAAAACATCCCTAAAAATCCCATGCTTTCCTGGCGATGAATTAAAGTGATAATTCTCGTTTTCCGACGTTTCTCACAAGAGCGAAGTGCTGCTATCCTTCGCCATTGTAAAAGTTGTTGTTTTAACTGAGGATAAATAAAAAAGAACAGAAAAAATAAAAGCCAGAAATTGGAAGTATTCATAAGGCACCTCCTCCTTCCCCAATGGGAGAACGATGTCTTTTTATTGTACAAGGGACAACTCTACCTGTCAGCTTAAAAAATCATAAATATTTTATTTATGAGTGCATATTTTATAAAAAAAGCGGCAGCATTATACTGCCGCTTTTTTATGCTTCCTATTCGACATCTTTTTAAAAGTCGTCTCCCCTTTCTCCGCATCAATGGAGATACGACTTCCACGAGTCATTTTGCCCTCCAGAAGCAAATCTGCCAGTTTATCTTCTATTAATTGTTGGATAGTACGACGCAAAGGCCGGGCTCCAAATTTCGGATTATATCCTTTCTCAAGGATAAGAAGTTTTACTCTTTCGCTCACTAAAATATCTATACCCTGGAGAAGCAAGCGTGCCCTTACATCCTGCAACATAATATCGACAATAGAGAGCATCTCCTTTTTATTCAAAGGCCTGAACACGACCATCTCATCAATTCGGTTGATAAATTCCGGTCTGAACATCTTATTTGCTGAGTCCAAGATATCTCCTCGCGTCTTTTTCCAGTTGAAAAAGCCATCTGTTTCGCCAGTGATGGAAAAACCGAGAGACGTTCCTCTAGCTGCATCTTTAGCTCCAACATTACTTGTCATAATAATTACGGCATTGCGAAAATCTACGGTATGTCCTTGACCGTCAGAAAGCCGCCCATCTTCCAAGATTTGCAACAAAATATTAAAAACATCCTGGTGAGCCTTCTCTATTTCATCGAATAAAACGACAGAATAAGGGCGGCGGCGAATAGCTTCGGTGAGTTTACCTCCCTCTTCATACCCAACATAGCCGGGAGGAGCGCCTATCAATTTCGCTACCTCATGTCGTTCCATAAACTCACTCATATCGAGACGAATCATGGCTTCTTCGCTACCAAAAAGAAACTGGGCCAAACATCGTGCCAGCTCTGTTTTTCCTACCCCTGTAGGACCGAGGAACAAAAAACTCCCTATTGGTCGCTTCGGATCTTTCATACCACTCCTCGCCCGACGAATAGCACGGGCCACAGCACTAACAGCTTCTTCTTGCCCAATTAAACGGTGATGTATCTCTTCTTCCATACGAAGGAGCCGTTGTGACTCTTCTTCCGTGAGCTGTGTCACAGGGATACTTGTCCATTCACTTACTATGATGGCTATATCCGCATCTGTAACTAAAGGTTGCTCCTGATGACGTCTAGATTGCCATTCTCTCTTTTTCTGTTCTAATTCCTCAGAGAGTTGCCGCTCAGCATCTCGAAGATTTGCAGCTTTCTCGAATTCCTGTGACGTAACTGCCGCTTCTTTCTCTTTTCGAGCCTCTTCTAAACAACGTTCTACTTCTTTAATGTCTACTGGCGGTTCCATAATTTTTAAACGGGCACGAGCTGCCGCTTCATCTATAAGATCTATCGCTTTATCTGGAAGGAACCTTTCCGTAATATACCGAGCAGAAAGGCGAGCAGCTGCGACAAGGGCTTCGTCAGCAATTTTAACTCGGTGATGAGACTCATATCGATCACGAAGCCCTTCTAGAATCCGTATAGAGTCTTCTACTGTTGGTTCCTCTACCGAAACAGGCTGAAAACGCCGCTCCAGAGCCGCATCTTTTTCTATATGTTTTCGATATTCATCAAGAGTTGTAGCTCCAATAACCTGAAATTCACCCCGGGCCAGACTCGGCTTAAGTATATTCGCAGCATCTACGGCTCCCTCTGCTCCGCCAGCGCCAACAATAGAGTGGATTTCATCTATGAAGATAATTACATCTCCCGCTTCTCTCAACTCTTTAATGAGCTTTCGCATGCGCTCCTCGAATTCTCCTCGGTATTTCGTTCCAGCAACAAGATTACCAATATTAAGCTGAACAACCTTCTTCCCTCGAAGAATTTCGGCAATATCACCATCTTGTATCTTCTGTGCTAATCCTTCAACAATCGCAGTCTTGCCTACACCCGGGTCTCCTATAAGAACCGGATTATTTTTCGTCCTTCTAGCAAGAATCTGAATAACTCGCTGAATTTCTTTGTCCCTTCCAATTACAGGGTCCAGTTCTCCTTTTCTCCCTTTTTCTGTAAGATCAATACCAAGCTGATCGAGAGTTGGCGTCTTGGTCTGCCCGCCTCGTTGGTTATCACCAAGAACATCTGACTGCACCATTCCCTCAGCTTCGCTGTTAGAGATATAATGACTCATCTCTCTCTGTACCACAGTTAAATCTATTCCCATTGAAAAAAGAACTTGAGCTGCTACTCCTTCCCCTTCTGCCAACAAACCAAGCAAAACATGTTCTGTTCCTACATAGTTGACACCCATATTTCTGGCTTCCTTAATAGCAAGGTCAAGAACTCGTTTTGCCCGAGGGCTAAGAGGTAGATCTATAGGCTTTAATATCGGTTGCCCCTTCCCTACCATCTCCTCTATTTGCCGACGTACTTCTTGGAAGTTAACACCAAGGGAAGAGAGAATTTGAGCTGCTACTCCTTCGCCTTCTACTAGGAGACCAAGAAGAATATGCTCTGTGCCAATTACATCGTGACCTAAACGAAGAGCTTCACGATGAGCCAGCTGCACTACTTTTTTCCCTCGTTCCGTAAAAAATTGCCACATGGCCCTCTTTCCTTCCTTTTTCCCTAAAATACTTTCAATCTTCCACTCTCTTTAGATTGCAGCTACGCAAGAGCTAAGCTACGAAGCAGGCGTTTTAAGAGCTCTGCCTGTAATACATTACGTTTATACGGTGAAAGATCGAAATCTGAACTTGCCACTTCATCGACAAAACGCAAAGCAACCTCTATAAGAAGTCGCTCTCGAGAAGAGATTAACTCTCTCTCTTGAAGAGCTGAAAGAAATCGTTTTGCATCTTGCTCTGTAATAGAATCACCAATAATTTCTTTTATATGGTTTACTTTCTCTTCAGGCATGTCATAACAAATTCTCACTATCCGAATATATCCATGGCCACCTCGTTGACTTTCGACGAGATATCCTCTCTCCGGAGTAAAACGACTTCGTAAAACATAGTTGATCTGACTGGGAACACATCCAAAAATTTCTGCTAAATCTTTCCGACGTAAAGAAACAGCTGATTCTTCCTCTTCTTCCTCTAAAAGCCTCATTATATAATCTTCTATTATCTCAGTCAGGCTGGGCATTACACAAACCTCCTACTCAAATTCTTCTATGCTTCTTATTGTAGATATATGGTCAGTATTAGTCAAGATTACAAAGAGGCATCGTCTTTTTTTGACGGAGATATTTCACCAACCCGGCCTTCCTCTCCTCTGCGTATCCTCGCAATGTTATTCCGGTGACGAACTAGCGCAAGAATAGCCATGAAGGAAACGGCTAAAACGTTGGACACGTGAAGGTGAAAAAGCAAAAAAAGAAGAGGGAGGGTAAAAAGAGATAAAATAGAAGCTACTGATACGTACTTGGACCAGCGCATCACTATATACCAAATTCCCCCTGCTATAAGGGCTGCGACAGAGCTCCAAGGCGGAACCATAAAAAAGACAACTCCATATGTTGTCGCTACACCTTTTCCTCCTTTAAAATTCAGCCATAGAGGGAAATTATGACCGCAAATGCTAGCGAAAGCGATAGAAGCCAAAACCACAGGACTCTCAATACCAGCCTTTCTCGCTATGATAAGTATTATTCCCCCTTTTAGCATATCTACAATAGTAACTCCTATTGCCCAAGGTCTTCCCATCAAACGACCTACATTAGTTGCACCAATATTCCCCGAACCAAATGTTCGGATGTCTACGCCTCGAAAGACTTTAGCGCATACATAACCTGTAGGGAAGGAGCCAGTGAGATATGCAGCGAATATCCAAAGCCAGTAAGACATCTCTCTACCTCCTCAACACGAAAGCATCCACCACTACTGCACCCTTTTTATTTACAAAAACAGGGTTGATTTCCAATTGTATAAGTTGACTTTCAGTGCAAGCTATACGAGACAACTTAGTAAGCATCTGGGCCAAAGCTCCTACATCATAGCTCGTTCGTCCCCACGCTCCCCGCAAAAGAGAGTACCCTTTTAACTCTCGTATCATAGCCATTGCATTTACCTCGTCTACTGGGGCGATACGGAGAACGTAATCTCTCACGGCACTTGCATAAACACCGCCAAGCCCCACTGAAAGAACGGGCCCAAACAGGGTATCTAATTTTATAGTAACAACACACTCTATCCCTTCCTGCAACATCTCTTGAACAAGAACTCCCCGAATTTCCGCTTCAGGGTTGGCAAGACGCGCTTTCTCTAACGTCCTACCATAGGCATTACGCAACTCCTCTTCCCCTTCAAGATTCAATGCAATAATTCTGGCCTCGCTCTTATGAACTATATTAGGTGACATGACTTTCAAGGCCACTGGATAGCCTATAATCTCTGCCGCTTCCAAAGCTTCATCAAGAGATTGACATAAATATTCCCGCGTTACGTCTACTCCATGAAAGGCTAGAAGACGTTTAGCATCATACTCCGTCATTTTTTCTGGCAAGGAAAGCAACGCCTCTTCTCCCTTAATAACAGAGCAATCCTCACAGCTAACAGGCATATGCGCATCAAATTGCATAAAAGGAGCACTGAGAGCTGATAATGCCTTGGCACATCGCCGAGTGCTGAGGAAAAAGGGGATTTTTTCTTCCCTCAACATTTCTCGGGACTCTTCTTCAAGCCCTCCCATGGCGCAACAGACTACAGGGTGTTTCTGCAATCTGGCCACTCCTAAAAGAGCTCTCAAAATATTCTTCGTTTCCTGCCCATAACTTTCTGTTAAAACAGCAGCGATCATATCTAGATTGGGAGAATCCATCAACCGCCGAAGTAAATAAGAAATTTCTTCCGTTCCATTAGCCCCTAAAGACGCTATATCGATAGGGTTATTCACATAAACACTAGGAGGCAACTTCTTTCTTAATTCTCGCTGCAAGTCTTCCGGCACAGCTGGTACCTTAAGACCTTCTTCAAAACAACAATCAGAGAGAGCAATACCGGCACCGCGAGAGGAAGAGACTATGGCAGTTTTTCTGCCAGGAGGCGAATCAAAAGAGTTATACATAGCAGCAAAATTTATTATCTCATCAGTATCTCGTATAGAAAAAATGCCAAACTGCTTAAAAGCTGCATCCCAAATAGCAGCATTCCCGGGAAGAGCTGCTACGTGGCTAGGGATCGCCTGGCGAGAAGAGACGTTTCGCCCTGCTTTTAAAACCCCTACTCGAACCTTGCGCCTATTAGCCTCTCGGGCCAACCTCAAAAAGGCAATTCCATCTTGTAGCCCTTCAAGGCAAAAAAGAAGAAGTTTAATGTTTGGATCTCTTAATATCCATTCTCCTATTTCAACAACATTGACATCTGAAGTGCCTCCAGTTGTCACCACATACTTAAAGCCTGTGCCCGCTTGACAAGCTGCAGAAGCTATAGAAAATCCCAGATCTCCACTTTGAGAAACGAGAGCTACTCGTAGATTTTCTCCCTGTTCTAAATAGCCCTGAAAGGGAGAAATGACAATGTGATCTCTCTGATTTATAAATCCCATGGAATCTGGCCCCAACACACGAAAAAGCGCTTTAGGCTGCTTGACTGTAAAAATTTCTTTTCTTGGTAATCTCCATTCTCCGCTCTGTTCAGATGCAAGCTGGAGAACAAAAGGAACATTTCTATCAGCACAAAGATGAAACCAATGGGAAGAACGTAAAGGAGGTACATCCAGTACAGCCAAATCTACACCTGACGGAAGATCTCTTTCGTTTTTTACTTCAAAAAGAGTCCCATTAAAAGTTCGCAATCTTTCCCATGCACGACGACAAGCTCCGCTCCAAGCCGTTCCTTCACCAATAAAAGCTATGGAACATGGATTAAATAACTTTTCAAAATTTACTTCAGAAACCATGGAGAAGAGCCCCCTTATATATAGGCATAATATCCGTATTCCCGATAATATTTGATGTTATTGTACATTTACTTGGAGAGAAGAGATACGTTTTATCATACTATAGATATCTTACTAAACTACATACCCAAGTTCGTTGAGCTTGGCCTGTTTTTACACATCCAAATCCTCACTCGGAACAAAAGCAAGAGGGAGAGCTCTTCGCTCTCCCTCTCCTTCATTCTCTTGAAAATAAGGGATCTAATTCCCCAAACCTTTAATTCGATCAGAACCCTTTTTAATGCCTGAAGCAACAAGATCCTTACCCTGCAGAATATCCCATTTTAAGTTCAAGACCAACAGGAACAGGGCAGAAAAACCATCAACTCTCCAATCTGCATTTTCCTTCTCAAAAGCTTTCCCCACTGTTTCGAGCTGCTCTATGCCATACCCATCTTTCCTTACCTCTTCAAGAAAGTCCTCCAGATCTTCTATAGTATTAATTTCTGCTGCTTGTAAAATATTATGAAGATACGTGAAGCTCTCAGCTAAATACTCTTCTGTGGGGTAATAGGCCGGGAACCCTGCCTTTACTGCATTAGCAGCCCACTCTTCTGGGATTTCAAGATGTTCTTTAAAATAATCAGCTAAGGCCTGACGAGTCAACGGACGACTTTCCAGTTCTGAAGCTGAAAAAGGTTCTGTCCGAACAGGCGCTACAGGTACTGCTGATTCTTTTGTTGATTCCCATAAATCTAAAAATCCCTCATCCGCCTCCTCCAAAAGAGCGCTGAGACGAAGTAACTTTCTTTTCAGTTTTTTCTGAGTAAGCGAGTCAGTGGCGGTATGGCTGACTTTGGGAGCTATACTAGCCCAGGCCTCTTGAATCACTGTTCTGACTTGCACCGTGCATTTCAAATCCCGATATTGACTCCACTCACGAAGTCGTGAACGTTCAGAAGAAAGAGAGACTACATAAGAAATTGCCGGATAACCAAATCTCTCCGGATCATCTACCAAGCTAGAAGTGGTAACAGAATGAGCTAAATCCACAAGGAACTCTTGTTGAAGAATTTTTTCGACCTTGCGAACATCTTCTGGGAAATGGAGCAACACACGAATCTGAGAGAGATCAGGAAATGCGTCAAGAGAAGAAATAACATCTTCTCCTCTTCCCATTAATTCTGACATAAAGTCATCAGGATTCTTCGCCCACCCTTGAACCCCATAAACCGCCATATCGTCTTGTCTAATCAAGTCTTGAACAAGATTTTTAACACGCATTGTAAACTCTTCATAGAGGGAAAGCTTTTCTAAATAAACCCTTCCCCATTCTTCAGCCTTCCGACCTTCCATTCATTAATCACCGCCTATTAATGATAGATCTTATCCCATCTGCACCACTGAAATACGTGGCCCCCATAGCTATTTTGTTGAGACAGAGGCCGCAAAGCCGTCTGTAGTATATATTAAATCAACCTTCTTGAAAAGGATTACTCATTTTATCCCCCATATTGAGGGAATTCGCAAGAACCAATCTAAAACGAGCTATAAAAAGGTTATCAGGTGCCAACTTTCGAGCTCTCTCTATAGCTTCCCAAGCCTCTTTGGGTCTATCTGCCTGAAAAGCCGCATGAGCTAAAAGCGAAGAATAAAAAGCTTCGTTACTCACAACTATATTTTTGGATTTTCCGCTATTTTCTACCTGCTCATTCTGCAAAGCATCCCATGCCTGACACATCATCAAGTACACCTGTCTGTCTCCTGGATTTATTTCTATAGCTTGACGTAGTGAGTCCAACCTCTTTACCTGGTTTTGAATCATAACATCTCCACCAAGGGATATCGCTTCATACGAGTAACGCACTGGAAGAAAAGTTTTAGACTTCGGGAAAGACAATGGAACCACCAGAGAAACTCCCTCCGGCTGAGAAGCTTTTTCCAGAGTAAAAAGATATTCCCAGCCAGTTCTTAAAAGCTCCTGATTTTGCTTCTGCTGACAAAGCTCTTTCATACGTTCTATAAGTACGTCACGACTATTCCTCTTCTTTTCTGCTTCTACTGAAAGAGCTACAGATTGAGGAGCAAAAAATTTCTTAAGGTCTGACTTCCCAGAATAAACTGGCACTCTTTTCCCTCTTTCAGGGAGGGATGGCTTTGATGGAAGGAGATCGATTTCTCCCTCTTTCATCTTTGTTACTTCATGTTCTCTTCTTTTTTCTTTTTCCTGCATTGATCTTTTCAGTTTTTCTATAGATTGAGAAAGAGCCTCTTCATCAGGATGCTTTTCAAGTAACACTTCATAAAATTCAAGAGCTTTTCCATAGTCTTCCATACTCTCAAAACAAAAAGCACGCCCTCGAAGAGCATCATCATCGTCAGGACTCAATTCCAAAATTTCTCGATAATACTGTTCTGCCTCTCTGTAATGTTGAAATAGCAAAGCCCGTTTGGCTAGTCCTTTTCTTTCTTCTATAAGAGCAGTACGTAACTTCTCTTCTTCCATCGCTTCTTCTTTCAAAAAAAACTGTTGAATAGATGTAATCTTCTTCAGTATTTCCTCATTCTCTGGTTGTAATTGTAAGGCCTCTTGGTATAAAGGGAGGGCATTCTTGAAGTCCTCTTTATCAAAAAAGCAATGAGCCGCCCCTAGCAGAGCCTGCAGATTAATGCGATCTCTTCGTAAAACCTCGTTATACGATTGTAATGCCTTCTCTTTCGAGTTAAGTGAGAAAAAGAGGTCTCCCAACCTAAGATAAGCTATACTATTTTCAGGATCTTGTTGTAGAACACGAAAATACGCATCTATAGCTTCCCCCTTGTCTCCCGCGTTCTCCAAAACTCTGCCTAACGCCAAAAGAGCCTCTATAAAATAAGGCTCTTTCTTTAACGCCCAGTTGTAATAATTAAGAGCTCGCTCATACTGTCCGTCGTTAAAGTAGCGATTTCCGCGGTCCAACAAAACCTCGGGAGTCGTATGTGTATAATAAAAATAAGCTCCAACAGCAGTAGCGCCTAAAGCCGCTCCAATTATTGTTCTATGCCGAAAAACAAAAGCTTCGCCACGTTTTTTCTCAACAGGCTGCTTCACAGATTCTTCTACTATCTCTAAAGGCTCACTAAAATTCTTTTCCTCGCCTTGCTCGTCTAACTGAAGTTCTTCACTAAGGACATTGTTTACTTCAGATTTTTCCCCATATATCTGATCTATCAATTCCTCAGGCTCAATATGCTCCTCTAAATTTTCAGCATATTCTAACTCCTCAGACAAGCCAGAAGTAGCCAATAAATCCCACGCTTCAGGAAGACCCTGTCCTTCTAAAAAACTCTCAGAGAACTCTTTCCCCTCTTTTAACTCCAAAGAGAGTTCTTCCTCTACAACCTCAGCTTCCATTTCCTCTTCTTCTGCATCAGAAGCCAAAGCCACCACAGGAAGCCCCAAACTTCTCAGCTCTCTCGCAGAAACCTCGTTTTTTTCGTGACTTCTGTTTATAGAGGCGACAAGGAGCCCCAGGTTCTTATTGGAATGCGACACTTCCATCGTTTCTTCGCGAAGCCAATCTTCCAAGCTTTTTTTCACCCCAAGTGCCCCTTTCTACTAATCTTCAACAAATCTCCACTTTACATATCATTAAAAAGTGTACCAATATTGATATTATCCTGCAATCCCAACTTACCTCTTTTCTTCAGGATATTCATGACTCTATTTTTGATACGCTCTCGATGAGAACCAGGCCAGAATACTCGCCCACAAGAAGGGCACTGAGTAAATTCATGATAAAACATTCGAGTTAGAGGTTCCAACTGATCAAGTATGGCTTCTTTAGATACCATGCGCAATATTTTATTACAATATGTACATCTGGAAAAAGGCTGGAGCCACTGAAAAAGAGAATAGAAATCAATAACCTCCTGCAATTGTTGCCAAGGAGATTCGGTACGTACCAGGTGCCCAAAAACAACAGTTTTACGTTTCAGCAACAAACGATCTCTCGTTAAGACAATACGATCTTCTCGCAGCGCTAACTCCGCTATCTGACTGTCTTTCCACTCCTGTTCATAAGCAGTATCAAGCCCCATAAGCCGGAGCAAAGAAGCCAGCTTCCCCACATTGACATCCGCAACAAAACGTGGCATTTCGAGAGCGTCAGGGCGCAAGAACGACTTTTTTGTCACATCCATGGGGGGAGTTATAGGAAAAACATCTACGAAATCTCCTCCTATTATTATTCGGTCAAAGTCTGATAAAACTCCATTTACATAAATAGTTCCTACTTCTGTGTGGGGAACTCCACATGCTTCTATGCCATCTTTCACCGATGTGGATCGTCTAATGACATGCATCATTTGTGGTGGTTCTTTAAGGGTAGGATGAAGGAAGAAATCAAGATTCCCATAAAATGTTATCCGGATCTCCACCTCTTCACCCTCTTTCTCGTGTCATAAAAATATTTGTATATTATAATTATTTTATGAGATGCATATTAGTGATACTTGATGGACTTGGCGATAAAGGCATTCCTGCTTTAGGAGGTCACACGCCCCTTCAAGTTGCCCGGACTCCGAATCTCGATCAGATTGCGGCAGCAGGGGTATGTGGCTTATATCATAGTTGTCTTCAGGGGCAAGCTATGCCCAGCGAAATGGCCCATTTCGTCATGTTTGGTTATGACCTCGCTCAATTTCCAGGTCGAGGGTATATAGAAATGCGTGCTGAAGGTTTTCCAGTCCATTCCGGGGATGTAGCCCTTCTTTCTCGAACCTTCTCTGTGAAAAAGGAAAAAGAGATGTTCATTCTGAAGGTAGAAAAAATGAATATTGACAAAGAAACCCTGGCCCCCCTCCATAAAGCGATACGCTTCTACTACGAAAAGGGCGTGGAAATAGAATTTATTCCCACTAAAGGGATCGCTGGACTATCTATTGTGAGAGGCCCTGGATTATCTGCGGAGATTACCGATTCCAATCCTATTTACGAAAATCGCCCTATCATGAAAGTCCTACCTCGCCAAGACGCAAAAAACCCCGCTGCAGCCAATTATACTGCAGAAATACTTAATAAATACCTTCTCTGGTCTTACAATATTCTTTCAAATCACCCCATAAATAAGGCAAGGGAAAAGGAGCATACCCCTCCTATCAACTTCATAGGCCTTCAACGGGCGGGACAACATCAACCTCTCACTCCTTTTTCTCAAAAATGGGGACTTAAGGCTCTCTGCATTGCTTCCGGAGCAATTTATTATGGCCTTTGTTCCACACTAGGCATGGATGTTTTACACGTGCAAGATACAGAAGACCCTGGAAAAGATTTGGAAAAGCGCCTCCGTTTAGCTTATGAAGCAAAAGGTTACGATTTTATTTATGTCCACACTAAAGCTACAGATGAAGCCGCCCATGAAAGAAAACCAGATTTGAAAATAAGAGTCATAGAAGCCCTCGATCACGCTTTTAAATTTGCAAGGGACGTCTTTATCCCCGACGAAGACGTTCTTTTAGTCGTCACTTCTGACCATTCCACTGCTAGCATAGGAAACATGATTCACTCTGGAGAAACAGTTCCCATCGTGATGAAAGGGAAATATACGCGACGAGATAGTGTAGATACATTCGATGAAATAAGCTGTGCTCTTGGAGGTTTGGGGATTTTACGCCAACACGAACTTATGTATATGATCCTAAACCTTCTCGATCGCGGGAAACTGGGAGGACTTATGGACTCCCCCGTAGATCAGCCCTATTATCCAGGCCCATATATCCCATTGAAAGGGTGAGTGTCATGGACGAACGGATGAAAAAAATTCTGATGGAAAAACCAGATCTAGTCAGTAAATTCCCTTCTTGGATGATCTCTCCTGAATCTCTTGAACGCATGAACAAAAATAAAAATCTTGTAATCTTGGAAATAGCTGGGCGGGATAGTTTTGCTGCTCTATTTAAATATATGGAATCTCATGACATTGATGGAATACTTCCTACCATCGCCTATACTGGAACCGAGTTCGGCGACTGGCACTGTCTTTTTGATAATATCAAATATCTCCAAGGCCGTCTTCTTACCACTTACATTTCAATGTATCCTCCAGTGCTTATGGGGGCCCCTCGTTTATGGGCCATGCTTTGCGGAGCCACTACTGCCTTGTCGCTGTCCAGATATGGTTTTTATTCACCGTGTATAGGTTGCCATCTTTATCTTCATGCCCTTCGAATTCCGCTGGCTCTCTCTTTGGGGAAAGTTCCTGTTATAACAGGAGAAAGGGAATCACATGACGGCGTTATTAAGATCAACCAACTTCGAATAGCGCTTGAAGGGTATAGAGAACTATATAACACCTTTGCTCTTCCTTTGGAAATGCCTTTACAACATATTAGTCAGAATCGAGAGATAGAAAAGCTTTTAGGCATCCCTTGGGAAAGAGGAAAAAGACAACTGGACTGTGTTTTAAGCGGGAACTACGTAGATGAGGATGGAAACGTTTCTTACTCTGAAAAAGCTATCCATCGCTATCTAACCGAATTTGCCATACCAACAGTCCAAAAATGGCTTGAAGAAATTTTGAATGATTAAAAATAAGCGTAACTGAATCATATACGATTCTAAAAGAATAAAAAAATAGGGAATACCTTAAGGTATTCCCTATCTCTTTTCTAAAATGGTGCGGAGGGGGAGACTCGAACTCCCACAGCCTCGCGGCCACAAGGTCCTTAGCCTTGCGCGTCTACCCGTTCCGCCACCCCCGCAGAACGACGGTTATTATAATGGGCCTTGCCCATTAAGTCAATACAGAGGGAGAAAAAAGCTTAAAATTCCCTTCTCTCCTTAATACGGGCAGCCTTTCCACTTAAATCTCTCAGGTAATATAGCTTCGCCCTACGAACCTTACCAAGACGTTTGACTTCAATCTTGTCAACGGTAGGACAATGTAAGGGGAAAATTCTTTCCACCCCGACCCCATTAGAAATTTTTCTTACGGTAAAAGTCTCGTTGACCCCACCATGTTTACGGGCAATAACAACCCCTTCAAAAACCTGAATACGCTCTCGAGCTCCTTCTGTAACTTTAACGTGGACTCGTACAGTATCTCCAGGACGGAACTCTGGTGTTTCGCTTTTCATATATTTTTTTTCAACCAGTTTAATGGCATCCATAGCTAACCCTCCTTACTCACAATAAAATGTCTTTATCTCCAACCGAAGAACCTATCGAGAATAACCCCGACGGCCGTTCGGACTGAGAGGTGGTTATAATCTTCATAACCTCCAGAGAGAGGCTGTAAAACTTCTGAACATTGATCTAATACTTCATCCGGAAGACCAGAAGCTGTTCCAAAAAGGAAAAGAACCGGTTTTTGTTCTTCCAGAATAAACCTTTTCACTTCCAACCAGTGCACCGATCCAGGAAATGTTCTGGCTGTTGTTCCAATAATAGTGGGTTTTTCACGTTCTTTGCTTACGATCCACTCAATAGCCTTCTCTAAAGTAGCGACTGTTTTCATCTCTTTAAAGGCTTCTGCTCGGCTAGGATTAAAGAGAGCACCATAACCTTCCATCCAATGGTCTGCCATAGTCTTTGCCAATTCTCGCTGGCTTTTTAATGGCGTCACAACCAAAAATTTTCGAACGCCATAGGTTTTGCAAGAACGGCCTATATCAGAGAGATCTAGCCCTGTAATAGCAGCTGTAGTCACTTCCCCTGCCCTATTGAGAACTGGATGATGAACTAATGCCAGATAAACTCCCTTTTGAAGGTACGACGTAATATTGGCTCTACTTAAAAGATCCGGGCGTCGTCGCAATGTCCTTTGTACTGCCTGGAGATCCCGCCATTTGGTTATTTCTTTTTCGTTACCTGATAGAAGCACTGGTGGAACTTTTACCCCTTTCCATTCCGACGGACGAGTGTAGTGTGGAAAATCCAACATCCCTCTAAAAAAAGAGTCTTCTTCCACTGCTTTGTCCCGACCTACAACCCCTGGGACGAGACGGGCCATAGAATCTATAATGGCCATAGTAGGAATTTCTCCTCCAGTCAGAACGAAATCCCCCAGAGAAACTTCAAGATCTACATACTTTTCTACAAAACGTTCGTCTATCCCCTCATAATGGCCGCAAATAATAACAATATCTTCCCGAGAAGCGAGAGACTCTACCATTTCTTGAGTTAACATTGCCCCTTGAGGGCTCGGATATACAACCCACGAATTCTGGCTTCGCTCTTTAGCTTTATCCAAAGCTTTTACAAGAGGCCCTGGCATTAAGACCATTCCGCCGCTTCCAAAGGAATAATCGTCAATTTGCCGATAATTGCCCAATCCATACTCTCGGAGATTAACTACATCTACCTGAATTACTCCAGATTCAATAGCTCTTCCAATAATGCTTGTAGATAAGAAATCTTGAAAAAATTCTGGGAAGGCCGTAATGATAGTAACATGCATTATTCCCACAATCCTTCTATTAACTCTATTTCCATAACCTGATTGTCAATGTCCACATTTTTAATGAATTCTGAAACTGCCGGAATATAGTGTTCTTTCCCGTCCTCATCAAGGATTACATAAACATCGACAGGGCCAGTAGCAAGCACGGAATGAACTTTTCCAAGGTAACGGCTACTTCTCTTTTCATAGACCCGAATACCTATAAGATCGTCCACCCAATACTCTCCCTCCTCCAAAGCTATCCGCTCCTCTGGAGGGATCATGATCAAGTTGCCTTTCAAGGCTTCAGCACTTTCGCGATCTTTCAGTTCCTCGGTTAAAGCTACTACAATGCTTTTTCCTGCTATAACTTTCAGCTCTCGAACAGTAAGAACGGTTATTTGCGTCAAATCTTCTCCGTAGACCACAAGCTCTGCCATCAATCGGAAACGCTCGGGGAAATCAGTAAGAGGAAAAATTTTAATTCCACCAGCCACTCCATGCGCCCCAACGATTTTACCAATAGCTATCAGGTCTCGGTTACTCACGCTCATTCACCTCAATCAGCGTCAATATCCACTTCTACCCGCTCATTAGCCTTTACAGCCGCAGCCTTAGCCACTAGGCGTATAGCGTTGATCGTTGCGCCTCGTTTCCCTATCACTCGCCCCACATCTTCCGGTGCAACGCGTACATTGACCATTACAATACCTCGGTCATTCACCTCAGATGTAACTTCAACTTTTTCGGGCTCCGTGACAAGATGCTCCACTATGTACTGTACAAGTTCTTTATAGCTGGGCATCATTAATCAGCAGAAGTCTGTTCTGCTGCAAACTTCTCCCACACACCAGCCATTTTCAGTATTCCACGAGCTGTATCAGAAGGAGAAGCACCGTTCTTCAGCCAATACAGAGCTTTTTCCTCATCGATCTTAATCTCCGCAGGGTCATACATAGGATTGTATGTACCAAGAAGTTCGATGAACCTCCCATCTCTCGGAGAACGAGAGTCAGCTACTACAAGCCGATAATATGGATTTTTCTTGCGCCCAAATCGAGCTAAGCGAATACGAACTGCCATAGAGTAAGACACCTCCTGTTTTCATAAAAAATAGAATTTCTATTTATACCCTTTTCTAAAAGGGGAATCCTCCACCACCACCGAAAAGACCTTTCGGGAGATGGAATCCTTTTTTACCCTTTCCCATATATTTCCAAAGCTGTTTCATTTGATCATATTGCTTAAGAAGCTGGTTTACCATCTGGACACTCGTCCCTGAACCTTCCGCAATTCGTCGACGTCGGCTCCCCTTAATAATTTGAGGATTTCGACGTTCCTCAATTGTCATAGATTGGATAATAGCTTTCGACTGTTTAAGTCGTTTAGGGTCGAGCTCAGCATTTTTTAGGTCTTTCATTTTCCCGAAGCCGGGCAGCATATCAATAACCTTGTCGAGAGGACCGAGCTTCTCTATCTGTTCAAACTGTAAAAGCAGATCTTCCATAGTCAGCTTATCTTTTTTAAGGCTTTTAGAAATCTTTTCTACATCTTCTTGAGATGTTACTTGCTGAACTTTTTCCGCCAGCCCCATCACATCGCCCATACCCATAATGCGCTGGGCCATACGTTTAGCGTCAAAAAGCTCAAGGGCCTCTGTTCCTTCTCCTACCCCCGCAAACTTAATAGGTACTTGTGTAGTTGCGCGAATGGCAAGAGCGGCACCTCCACGAGCATCGCCATCAAGTTTACTTAAAATAACCCCAGAGAGAGAGAGTTTCTCATGGAAACTGGAAGCCACTTTCACTGCTTCCTGACCTGTCATGGCATCTACTACCAATAAAATCTCGTGAGGTTGCACGCTGCTTTTCAGTTTGAAAAGCTCATCCATAAGCTCTTCATCTACGTGAAGACGACCTGCTGTATCTAAAATAATAACGTCGTTTAAGTGACCCTCTGCATAAGACAAAGCCTCTTTTGCTACTTTGACAACGTCTTGAGTGTTATCTTTCGGTCCATAAAATCCAACTTTACTTTGTTCTGCTAAAACCTTGAGCTGCTCTATAGCCGCAGGACGGCGAAGATCACAAGCTACCACGAGAGGGCTGTGCCCTTTCTGCAACCGCCTGGCTAATTTTACAGCACTCGTAGTCTTACCACTTCCCTGCAAACCAACCATCATTAACAGCGTTGGTGGCTTGGGAGAAATCACTAAAGGGGCAACTTCAGAACCCATGAGATTAACAAGTTCCTCATAAACAATGGCTATAACTTGCTGGCCTGGCGTAATAGATTCAAGAACATCTCGGCCAACACAGCGCTGGCGAATGGATTCTACTAAAGTCTTTACTACTTTATAATCCACATCAGCTTCAAGCAACGCTCGCCGCACTTCTCTCAAAGCAGCATTTACATCTTCTTCAGAAAGTTTCCCTTTCCCTTTAAGTTTGTCAAATACTGCTTCAAGACGCTCTTTCAATGCATCAAACATTGTTCAATTCCTCCCACCAAAAAGGGCGGACATCATTTGTCCCAGCATCGTTCTTCCAGGCGCTGAATTCTCTTCTCGAGCTCCTCTATTCGACTGCAGATACCAAGAAGTCCTTCTAACTCACTCAGTCTAGATCGAGCTCGAGAAAGGAGATCGAAAGCTGCCTGACGGCTGGTTTCCAAGCGCTCCGCCATTTCGGAAACAGAGAGATCAGAAAACTCATGATATTCATAAGCCTCTCTCTGCTTTTCCGTAAGTAGTGGCGAATAAAGATCGTATAATTTGTTCAAATAAACCCGTCGTTCAAGAAGATCTTCCTCATCCATTTCATTATCCTCCTCTTAAAACAGAGCGATTATACGTCGCTCCTTTATAGGTGTCAAGATCTTTTTCTTTACATAAAGTCTAGACAAAAATCCTCTTTCTTGCAATCATAGAGTTATTATTCAGTTCTATAAGGGCTTAAAAGGAGGCGTTACTATGTCTGATACGAAAAATCCATTTATCGCTGCTCAAAACGCTAGCAACCGACAACTGGGGCTTAGCGCAGTAAAGGCTCTTTCATCAAAAGGGTTTAATGCCGTATTTGTCAACACCAAGGAAGAAGCTCTTGAAGAGGTTCTCAAGCTCATTCCAGAAAAAACGACAGTGGGAATTCCAGGCAGTGTGACTATTAGGCAAATTGGCGCTCTGGAAAAATTAATGGAACGCGGCTGTACTATCGCCCATCACTGGGATCCTTCTTTAACACCAGAACAAAAAAACGAAGTACTCAAGCGAGAATTCTTATCCGACTATTTTTTGACAAGCTCAAATGCCCTGACACTAGATGGAATGCTCGTCAATATAGACGGAACAGGGAACCGTGTTAGTGCCATGGCATGGGGAACAAATACCCTCATTTTCGTAGTAGGAATTAATAAAATAGCTAAAGATGTAGACAGTGCGTTGGTTCGCATACGAAATAACGCCACTCCTCCCAATGCAACGCGACTCCACATTGACACACCGTGTACACATGTAGGCCATTGCGTAAACTGCGATAGTCCTCAACGAGTATGCAGAGCTGTTCTCATTCTTGAGCGACCTACAACAGGTCGAAAAACTCACGTTATAGTGGTAGGGGAATCTCTTGGGTACTAAGTACCATTTCTATATCACCCCCTCCTTTGCATATGAATGCATTAATGCATTCTTTCTATTTCTCGTGTAAACTTAACGAACTTAAGGAGGGATGACTTAATGCCCAAAAGAGGAAAGATCGCATTGGTTGTAGCTGGAGGCCAGATGAGCCTAAAGGGGGAAGAAGAAACAAGCCGCCAGTCCTCTAAAAGTGGAGAAACCATGCTTTCTTGGCTTCCAAAAGATTTGCCTTTTGAAATCATATTAGTTGACTGGAGTCATCAACCTAGCAGTCACTACACAATGCGTATGACTACCGACCTCGTTCAGATTCTCAATAAATTGGTTGTAGATGGGATCGACGGCATTGTAGTTTCCAGTGGTACAGACACTCTTGAAGAGATGTCATATCTTGCAGATCTTATGTGGACATATCCTCAGCCTGTTATATTTACAGCTGCTACTCGCCCGTATGAAGAGATCGGGTCTGATGCCGTGCTCAATCTCACTCAAGCTGTAATCGCTGCTTCTTCTCAAAAATGCTGGGGACTTGGAGTACTTGTTTGTATGCAGGATCAGCTTTTTGCCGCATCAGAAATTACAGAGAGTGCAAATCATAGAAGAAATGCTTTTCTAGCACCTGATCGAGGGCCAGTAGGAGAAGTTATGGGGAAAAACATTGATATTCTTCGCCTTCATAAGAGGGGAAAGGTCTTAGCAGGCTCTTTCGCCCCCGCAAGAAACGTAGAGCTTGTTACGTCAAGTTTAGGTGGCGGAGAGCTTGTCCTCAAGCTGCTAGCAGAAACATCTGAAAAGGATCTAGACGGATTGGTAGTAGCCGGATTTGGCGACGGCTCTGTGCCTCCGTCATGGATACCCTTTCTGCGGAAAATACTAAGAGACAATATTCCAATAGTTATTACTTCCCGTTGCATAAAGGGGAGGACCCGTCCTTCTTACACTTTCGAAGGAAGCCTTGACCGTTTACTCGAGTTAGGGGCCTATGATGGCGGAAGCCTGAAACCTGTCCAAGCCAGATTGAAACTAGCAGTAGCTCTTGGTGCAGGATTAAAAGGAAACGATTTGCAAAAATATTTGCTTGACTTGTAAAAAAACAGCTGCCCTGGCTTCAGGGCAGCTGAATTATTCTCTTACCGAATCATGAACACGACATCATATATCATCTTACCGGCGGAAATAAAGACTACGACAGCTAAAATCCACCGGAGCCACTTATTCCCCTTAACGAGGCTAAATTTGGCTCCTATAAAACCACCTATCATCGTTCCCAAAGCTATCGCCACTCCAGCGCCTATCTGAACAAGTCCTCGCGAGGCAAAAAGAAGCAAACTAATGCATGTGTAACTTAAAATAACGACAACTTTAATAGCATTAGAGTGTAAAAGGTCGTATCCGGCAAGGCCTGCTAAAGCCCAGATGAAGAAGAAACCAACACCCGCCTGAATGAAGCCACCATATACCCCTATAAAGAAAAAAACAATCTGAAGGACCCAAGGGGGAACTTTACGCTGAAACTGCCTCTCCCACATTTTAGGCTTCATTACAAGCTGAACAGCCATAATAGAGATAAGTATAGATACTACAATTCTTAACACTGCTTCATTCAACTCTAACGCTAAGAATGTTCCTGCTACAGATCCTAAACATGCTGGAAGAACAAAAAAGAAGGCTTCCCTTAGGGTGAAAGTTTTCTCTTTATAAAACTTGCTGGAAGCCACAATATTTTGCATCAAAATTCCAATGCGGTTCGTAGCATTGGCAACACTCATGTCCATTCCTAAAAAAACAAGGAGCGGAAGGGTTAACATACTTCCGCCTCCTGCCGTCACATTTACGAAACCAGAAATTACTCCTGCTAGAAATAAAAGACATCCGCCCAATAAACTCATCTTTTTTATGCTCCGATTGTAATACGAGATTTATAGTTAAAAATAATTCCAACTTCATGATACAATCAAAAAGAAACTATTTCCCACCGGGAGGTGAAGAAATGAAGTATGCAGCCACTGACGAAATGATCGTTATAAGACTCACAGATGGCGAAGAACTCCATGGATCCATCAGTTATGTCTGCAAAGAACGTGATGTAGATTCGGCAGTAATTGTATCAGCAGCAGGCATGGTGGGAAGCGTTACTTTCGGCTGGTTCAACGGACGAGAGTACGAGACAGCTTCCTATAACGAAGTACTGGAACTCTCGGCCTTAGGGGGGAATATCAGTTACAAAAAAGAAGGCATTTACCCCCACATTCACGCTGTTCTTAGCCGCCCAGATCACACATGCCTTGCTGGGCACATCCTTCGGGCAATTACGTACCACAATTTGGAGATATGCCTCGTTCCCTTAAAAACTATTTATCTAAACAGAGAGTTCGATGAATGGTTTGAGGCACTCGCCCCTGAAAAAAGACTATAGCTTCAGCCAAACATGCAATATGCAATGTTAAAGGGAAGTACTGCTACTTTTTTATGTCTGCCTTTTCTCCTGCTGCAATTGCCATAAGTTCCTCTGGGGAAATAGGAAAAAAGGCGTGATCAGTTCCAGCTGCAGCCCAAACTAAATCGTACTGAAAAAGATCCTCGTCAAGAAAGGCGGGGATCTTTTCTACATATCCTATCGGCGGAACCCCTCCTATTCTATATCCAGAGTAAGTATAAACAAAGTCGGGAGAAGCCATTTTAACTTTTCGAACACAAAGCCTTTGCTTTATTTTCTTCAAATCCACTTTGTTAGGGCCAGACATGAGAGCTAAAACAGGTTCTTCATCAGCTAATAAGACCAAAGTCTTCAAAATATGCTCTGCAGGAGCTCCAACTGCCTTTGCCGCGTCTTCAACGGTAAAAATCGTCTCATGACTTATTTTTATTTCTCCCTTATAGCCATGATTATCCAAAAAAGATTTAACCCTGTCTATAGGATCAAAGTCCGCTCCAGTAGACACCTGCTACACCTCCTGATTTTATTTATTCTCTGCCTTTTTCCGTAAAAAAGAGAGCAACAGTTCCATTGCTCGAGTAGAGATGGTGCCATAGGTAATATAAAAAGAGCGCATTAATGCTGGGGAAAAAGGAATTGGGACCAAACGAGGATTTTTTTCCACAGCTATTTTCGATACAATCCCTCCCGCAGCTCCCGCTTCTATAGCGTTCAACACAGCGGAAACATGACCGAAACAAAGTCCAACCTCTTTTTCATCACCACCGCTGTATTCCTTGTAAGCATCTTCCCAGATTCGTCTTGTAGCTGACCCTTCTACACGCCCTACCAGGTCCAGTTCATCAAGATCTTTCATTGTGACAGTTTTTCTCCCAGCTAGGGGATGGGTTGGAGATACCACCAACACAAGTTCGTCATTACATAATGGGCACGATTCAAAACCAGAAGAACTGCGGCTAAATCCAGTTACCGCAATATCTGTTTCTTTAGTTACCAACTTTTCTATTGCTTCTCGAGAATCAGATATAAAAACCTCAATATCAATAGCGGGATATTTCTCATGAAATTCCACTAAAAGTGGCGGCAATACAAAGTCTCCCGGAATAGAACTTGCGCTAATCGTTACTGTACCTGCCACTTCGGAAGAAGCATCTGACATTTCTCTTTTGATGTCACCTAGAGAAGAGACTGTTTTTTTAGCAAAAGCATATAAAATCTCGCCCTCCACTGTAAGTTTGGAACACTTCTGTCCCCTAACAAAAATTTTGATGCCAAGTTCCTTTTCAAGTCTAGCGATATGCTTACTTACGGCTGGTTGGGATATTCCAAGAGAAGCTGCTGCCCCTGAAATACTTCCTTTTTCAAGAATCTCTACAAGGCTTTCAAGCTGTCTAAAATCCACGTCTCCAATCTCCTTTCTCATGTATCTAGCCGTAGCTATAAGATGCACTCTTTCTTTTTAGCTTTCCTGTAGTATCATTCAGCAGGTAAATTCAGTCAAGTAAGGGAATCGTCCAACATTTTCCACTACTTGTAATCACGGTTTTTATTATATATATTATACGACTACAATACCGATTGGAGGTTTTTACTCTATGAGTTTAGGAACGCGTATTAAAACTTTAAGAAAGGCCGCACATCTAACACAACAGGCCCTCGCCGATAAAACTGACGTGAGTCGAATTTATATTCAAGCTCTTGAGAGCAATAGAAGACTCCCATCGATGAAACTTCTAGGACGACTTGCTCAAGCTCTCGCCGTAGAGGTGACGGATCTTGTTAAAGCAAGCCCCACCGATGATTCTGGGAGAATACATCTCGAAGAAGTACTAGAAAACCACGAGAATCTGGAGATTTGGTACAAAAGCAAACAACTCGATCAGAAGGAACTTCTTTTTATACGAGGACTAATAGATACTGCTATTTCATTTTGGGCAAAAAAAGAAGTTACAGAAGAAGCGTGATTTTTAAAAAATGAAGCGGCGTGCAGTGTTTCTTCCCATGAAAAATTGCCCCCATCGCTGTGTCTATTGCGATCAGGGGGCTATAACTGGAGAGCATTCCTATCCCTCGCCAGACCATGTCCGCTCTCTTTTAGGGACAGAAGACTCTGCTGTAGAACTTTGTTATTTTGGAGGAAGTTTTACATGCCAGCCACAATATATACAAGAGCAATATTTAGAAGTAATTAAAGATGCCCCTTGTGGAAGCATCGTAAGATTTTCCACTCACCCTCTATGTATGAATAGAGACCTCCTTAACTGGTTAAAGAAATACCCTATCTCTATGATAGAGTTAGGAATATCCTCTCTTGACAACCATGTTTTGGACCACTGCAATAGAGGTTATAGAGCACAAGAAGCTCTTCTCGCCCTTTCCATGATTCAAGATACAGGCATTTCCGCTTGCGCACAAATGATGATTGGACTCCCCGACCAAAGCATACAAAGCAGTATAGAAGATTTACAAAAATTGGCTTTTCTCAAAGGGCCCAAAGATATGACCCTTCGAATTTATCCTTGTTTAGTATTGAAAAATACTCGCCTTGAAATAAAAATGAGAGAGGGTAAATATACCCCTCTCTCATTTTCCAAAGCAGTACTATGGGCTGGAACCCTCTTATTCCATGCTTTAAAATTGGGCTTTCACGTACAACGAATAGGTTTACAGGAGACAGGAAGCCTAAATGATGCCGTAATAGCTGGCCCTCATCATCCTTCCTTTGGGGAATTTGCTAAAAGTGTATCTTTAGTTTTGACGTTGCTAAAGAACTCTCCTTATGGGCCTTGGGGTCTTGGCAAAAAAAATATCTCTCTCCTTAAAGGACACCATAACTTTGGTTTGAACTTATTGGCAGAAAAGACACGATTAACTCCAGAAGACGCTTGGTCTCGTGTCTACATATGGGACAGAGCCCCATACTAACTTTTGTTCAATATTGACTAAAGCAAACCTATGAAATAAACTCTAGTACACAAGCCCAATTTCTGGCATGATGGTTAAGGTCCATGGAGGTGTTGTTTAATGTCAGATATCCAGCTTTTGGAACTATTGAGACAAAAAGTCGATGGGATGCCGAATAAAGCTCGTAGAGTTGTAGAATATATTCTCGCCAATTCTAGAGAAGCTGCATTTCTCTCCATTGGAGAAGTTGCAGGGAAACTTGATGTATCGAAAGCTCAGCTCGTGCGTGTTTCAAGGATGCTCGGGTTTGATGGTTATGCCGCATTGAAAGACGCTCTTAAAGAAACCGTACTGCAACAAGTGAACCCTTCAGCCATGCTCTCTCGTATTATGAACGGCCACAAAAATTTGCCACAAGAAATATATCGGCTAGAGCACGCTAACATCGATGACACATGGAACAGGATACGGGCTGAGGAGGTAGAAAAATTTTGTACTATGATACTCCACGCTAAAACCATTTTTAGCGTGGGATGGGGAATATCTGCTCTTGTAGCAGAATCCCTCTATACTCGCCTTCTTGAACTCAGTCTGAAAGGGGTTCTTATGAAAAGAGGATCAATGGCTCTTATAGAACAAGCTCGGGCCGTTGAAGAAGGCGATGTTCTCATTGTATGTGAACTTCCTAGCTACGTTATTGAGGTAACAGACACTGTTAAGTTCGCTTCCGAAAAAAAATCTCATATCATCACCATTACAGACAGCCCGGCTGCTCCCGTTTGTAAATTCGCCGACGTATCTTTTTTTGCCAGTGATATGAGCCCCACCTTCGGAAGCTCTATTATCGGTCCTCTTTTTCTCATTCATATACTAACGTCTATACTAGCAGTCAACATGGGAGAAGAGGGGGAAAAAGCTCTCAAAAAACAGGCTGAGGGACTTCATGACGAAAGAGTTTACTATCCGACCTACGAGTTACGATATTAACATTTCGCTCTCAATCGAAGCTCTTCTCCGGGCTTGAGCACTTTTACGTCTGTCGACACTGTAATATGAGCCGTAAAGTCTGAAGGGTCGGCCTGAATCAGGTCAAAAGTGTTGTAATGAATAGGTACTGCCATCGCAGGTTGGATAATATCCACTGCTTTCGCAGCATCTAATGGGTCCATTACAAAATTACCCCCTATAGGAAGTAAAGCTATGTCTATTTTTTCGTCTTTCAACAGATGCATCTCCATAGATAAGCCGGTGTCTCCTGCATGGTATATTTTATTCCCCTCTATTTCTATAAGGAAACCACAGGGATTTCCTCCGGGAATCATAGCGCCGGAAGGAAGAGTTATATCAGAGCCATGAAGAGCTGGAACTAACTTTACCCTGCCAAAAGGAAAAGTAAATCTTCCGCCTATATGCATTGAATGACAGGATATTCCTCGGTTCCCCAGATAATTTGAAATTTCAAAATTCGTAATTACAGTTGATTTGAAACGATGACAAATCTCTTCCGTATCACCTAAATGATCTCCATGGCCATGAGTGACAAAGACATAATGGATTTGGGGCAAGTCATCTAGAGTCAACGCTGCCTGCGGGTTCCCCGATATGAAGGGGTCAATAATTAAATTGTATTCTTCACCCAGAATCAAAAAAGCAGCATGGCCTAAAAAACGAAGTCGTACCATTTTTACATCATCTCCTTTCGCTCTGCATGGATGCAGCTAAATCTTTCCGCGTGCCTCTCCAACAGAGCTGTATAAACAAAAGGCCGGAGCATTCGTACTCCGGCCTTTTTTAACCCTATTCCTGGTCTTCGCTATCAGCCAGGCTCTCTATTTTCAGTTCATCAAGCTGCTCAGGGCTTACATCTGACGGAGCGCCCGACATAAGACATTGAGCCTTTTGTGTTTTCGGGAAAGCCATAACTTCTCGTATAGAAGAGGCTCCGCAAAGAAGCATTACAAGACGGTCTAAACCAAAAGCAAGTCCTCCATGAGGAGGTGTTCCAAAGCTCAAAGCATCAAGAAGGAACCCAAAACGCTTACGAGCCTCTTCCGGAGTGAAAGCCAAGCATCCAAAAACCTTCTCCTGAACTTGAGGGTCATGAATTCGTATAGATCCACCGCCTACTTCATTTCCGTTAAGGACGCAGTCATACGCACGGGATCGCACATTTGCAGGGTCTGTATCCATCAAGGGTATATCTTCCATCACTGGAGACGTAAAGGGATGATGTACAGCTACCCAACGATGCTCTTCCTCGTCTTTTTCAAAGAGAGGGAAGTGTATAACCCAAAGGAATTCCCACGCATCTTTTTGTACAAGATCACGTTCTTTGGCCAAATCCAAGCGAAGTTGGCCTAATACTGTAGAAGTGACCACTCTATCGCAATCTGCCAAAACAAAAAGAGCATCTCCCTCTTTTAAGTCACCTTTCTCCACAAGAGCCTGCTGCAGTTCCGCGGAAAGGAATTTCACAAGAGGCCCCTTTAATTGTCCCTCCTTAAGCTGGAAACAAGCAAGCCCGGCTGCTCCTAATTTCTTTGCTCTCTCTTCTATCTCAGAAACACTCTTTCTTGAAAGAGCCGCTCCGCCAGGCAACGGCAATCCCTTAACATATCCGCCCTTAGTTAAAATATTTTTAAAGGGTGCAAAATCACTTTGTTCAAAAACACTGCCAAGATCGTGGATTTCGAAAGGAATTCGTAAATCCGGCTTATCGCTGCCAAATCGATCCATAGCTTCCCAATAATCTATCCTTCGGAAAGGGGTAGGGATATGGATACCTAACATCTCTTGAAACAACCCTGCCATATATTCTTCTATAAGGGCATAAACATCTTCTTCCGTGATGAAACTCATTTCCATATCGATCTGAGTAAATTCAGGTTGCCTATCTGCCCGTAAATCCTCATCTCGGAAACATTTAACTATCTGATAATATCTATCGAAACCACTTACCATCAGAATCTGTTTGAATATTTGAGGGGACTGAGGCAAAGCATAAAAGGTCCCCGGGTTAACACGGCTGGGCACAAGGTAATCTCTTGCCCCTTCAGGAGTCGATTTAGTCAGCATTGGTGTTTCTATATCTACAAATCGATGACTCCAAAGAAATGTTCGAGTATATTGGATAATTTTATCCCTCATTCTAAGGTTACGTTGCATCTTATCTCGTCTTAAATCGAGATAACGATAATGTAAACGAAGATTTTCATCTACCTTGTCTGTAGCCTCAGAAACTTCAAAAGGCAAAGGAGCAGCAGGAGATAGAAGAAGGAAGTCTTCCACTGCTATTTCTATTTGACCGGTCTTCATTGAGAGATTTTCTGTTCCCTCTGGCCTCTTTTGAACCCTTCCTCGAACGCCAACAACAAATTCACTACGCAGAGCCTTCGCTCGCTCGTGCACTTGAGGGACTAGCTCTGGATTAAAAACAACCTGTACAACTCCTGTATAATCCCAAAGCTCTATAAAAATCAGGCCGCCTAAATCTCTGCGGCGCCGAACCCATCCATTTAAAATTACTGGTTTTTCTACCTCTTCAAGGCCAAGGGTACCACAGAAATGAGTCCGTTTCCAAAAACCATCAAAGTGATCCGACCTGCTACTCATTCTATTACCTCCAACGCATGCAAAATTGCTTTTTTATCGTTTTATTTTTTCCTGTATGTATGCAAGAACTGCACTTTGATCGACCTCTACTTGCTCGCCTGATTTGAGGTCCTTTACATTCACTACACCTTTCTCTAATTCATTTCCACCAAGAATGCAGGCAAAAGAGGCCTCTGATGACGCTGCCGATTTGAACTGTGCTTTCATTCCTCGTTCAAGATAATCCATATCGGCAGAGAACCCTGCGTGACGCAACTCAGAAACAAGCTTCTGAAGTTCAAAACGAGACTCCATATCAAGGCCGATGGCATATACATCCAAAGACGGACTCGAACCGAAAGAACACCCCTGCTCTTCCATCACGAGAATAATACGATCAAGCCCTGCGGCAAAACCTACCCCAGGAGTAGCTGCGCCACCTATGGTTTCGGCCAAATTATCATATCGACCTCCACCACACACAGCATTCTGCGCGCCAAGAGCCCCAGAAAGAATTTCATAAGCCGTCTTTGTATAGTAATCTAATCCTCTTACTAAACGCTTATCTATATGGTAGTGAGCACCAATTCTATCAAGCCCTTGCAAGACTGCGTCAAAATGCTCACGACACTCATCACATAAGCTCGAATAGATATCTGGCGCACCTTCTGTTATCTCCTTACACCCGGCCTCCTTACAGTCTAAAATACGGAGAGGATTGCGCTCAAACCTATTTTGACAGGTTTTACAGAGCTTATCCATTCGGGGAGCAAAGTACTCTTTTAGCCGCTCTCTATAAACAGGACGACATTCAGGACACCCCACAGAGTTTATTACTACTTCCAAGTTCTGCAACTCTAGGCGATGGAAAAGCTCAAGAGAAAGACCGATGACCTCAACATCAACCATAGGATTGGAGGCGCCAAGGCTCTCAAAGTCCAGTTGCCAAAACTGACGGTATCGTCCTTTCTGTGGTCTCTCATATCGAAACATCGGGCCAGCACACCATAGTTTTACCGGCTGAATAGTGCCGTTCATATTATGTTCCAAATAACAACGGACCATAGAAGCCGTAGCTTCTGGACGAAGCGTTAAACTTCTGCCTCCGCGGTCTTCAAAAGTGTACATTTCTTTCTCTACCACGTCCGTCGCTTCTCCAATACCACGGGCAAAAAGGTCTGTTTGTTCAAAAATTGGCAGATGAACCTCAGAGTAGCTAAAATTCCTGGCCACCTCAGATGCTGTTTTCAAGACATATGCCCATTTCCACGATTCTTCAGGGAGTATATCCCTCACACCTCTCGGTGCCTTTATATCTGTCATAAAGCCTACCTCCTATTTATGAGGAATAGTGTATATATCAAATATCAATTGTAAGCGTTATGTAGTTTTATACATTATGCAGGTAAGTATAAACACTCACTGCAAATTTCTCCAGTGGGAAAATAAGGGGGGCAAAAAAGAAAAGCGCAACGGCCTTATTCTGCCGTTACGCCTGTCTGTTTCCTACGGCACATAAAACAAAAAACTATCGAGATTCAAGCTGGAATTTGATAGCTGTCCTTTCTTCGTCATCAATCTCAATTTTCGCAAAAGCAGGAATACAGATTAAATCAATCCCATTAGGAGCTACATACCCCCTTGCAATGGCAATCGATTTCACCGACTGGTTCACTGCGCCAGCTCCAACAGCTTGGACCTCTACCGCCCCCTTCTCGCGAAGAACAGCTGCTATGGCTCCTGCTACGGACTTGGGCTGCGATTTTGCAGAGACTTTGAGAACTTCCATAAAATTCGACCTCCCTTGATAAGCGCCGCAAGAATATAGTAAAGTGCTTGTTCTTTTGCTTAAAATACAAAAGTTTCACTATTTGAAACAAGTATAGTAGCATTGTAAGTCTTTTGGCAAGTGTTTAGCAACAAGAAAGATGAAATTTAATCAATAGTTTCATTAACTATTATTTTTTTATAATCCTCTTTTTCTCCGCAGAAGGCGATTTTGATCCACAAATCTAGGATATGGCAAATGATAAACTTTCCCCTCATCAGGATCTATGAGATGAATAGAAAGTAAACCATTAAGATATATTTCCCTGCCAACACATTCTGGCATGTATTGGTCGTGCCCGAAAAGATTTAATGCACCACTGCTCCGAGGTAACCCCTTATAATCATGGCTGAGATTGAAGTGTAATCCTTTAAGAGTCACCTTACCACTCCATTTTACCGTCTCACTACGTTTAAAAACCTTTTTTACATTCTCTCCATTATCATGATTCCCTAACACTATAATAACATCCCGTTCTCCATCCTCTTCCAGAATAGGGGCTAGAGAGTATAATTTCTGGCAATACTGTGGTAAGGAGAAAGGATATAAGCCAAGTTTTATTTCATCCGCCAAATCTCCTGTATGAATCACAGCACGAGGGTTAAAGAATTTAATAATCCTCTTAAGAACAGGATAGAACGATGATGGGGTATCGGAAACATGCAAAAAAGCTCTATTCTTCAGATGCGTTAAATCATCAGGAATATAGAGCATATCAAACAGCTGAAAAACAATTTTTTTCCATGTTCCCATACACATCACCTCTAGACTATTTGAAATTTTACCACTTTTATACCAAATTGTAACTAGGAAAACATGGTACCATACAAAGAGTTAGCAGAGTATAGGAGGAACAAGAAGATGTCGGCATCAACTTCAAATACGGCGTTTCCCATAGCAAAAGAACTGGATATTTCTGTATCTCAAGTAGAAGCTGTCAGCTTTCTTTTAGACGAAGGTTGTACTATTCCTTTCATCGCCCGATATAGGAAAGAAGCGACAGGCAGCCTTGACGAAGTCATGATAGTTCGCATTCGAGATAAAAAGAACGAGCTTATGGAAATGGAGAAACGTCGAACGTCTATCCTAAAATCTCTTTCTGAACGAGAGCTGCTGACGGAAGAACTTAAAACAGCTATCTTGGGGGCTCCCAATCTTATAGTTCTCGAAGACATCTACCTTCAATATCGTCCTAAGAGAAGGACACGTGCCAGCATCGCCACAGAGAAAGGCTTGGCTCCTCTCGCTGAAAAAATCCTGAAACAAGAGGGAGGGGTTCCCTTTTCTTATAGCCAGGATTACGTTGATCCAGAGAAGGGCATCAACTCCGTTGACGAAGCCCTACAAGGGGCTATGGACATTCTGGCCGAAAAAATAAGTGAAGATAGGGCGACACGTTCGTGCATCCGCCGCATTTTTGTAAGAGAAGGTATAGTTGTATCATCTGTAGCAAAAGGGATGGAAGAAAAGGGGATAAAATACCAAAACTATTTCGAATGGAAGGAAAAAGCGCTTGCCGCTCCATCCCATCGTATTTTAGCCTTATTCAGAGGGGAAAAAGAAAGGTACTTAACTCTACGAATACGCCCAGAAGATGACCGTTGCTTACGGGAGATAAAAAAACACTTCGTACGCTCTCAAAATGAGGAAAGTAAAATTGTTGAAAAAGCAGTAGAGGATGGGTATAAACGGCTTCTTGCCCCCTCTATGGAAACAGAACTGAGAAATGCCCTTAAAAAAAAGGCTGATGAACAGGCTATTACCGTTTTCGCTCAGAATATCAGAGAAGTACTCATGGCCCCTCCTCTCGGACATAAGAATATTCTCGCTATCGATCCCGGATTTCGGACTGGATGCAAAGTTGTGTGCCTTGACCGTCAAGGAAAGCTTGTTCACACAGAGACAATATTTCCTCACCCCCCACAGAAACGGGAAGAAGAATCTGCTCAAAAGGTCCTAGATATGATGAAACGTTTCTCTATTGAGGCCATTGCAATCGGGAATGGAACCGCAGGAAGAGAAACAGAGAGTTTCATACAAAACATATCTTTTCCGAAGAAACCAATTATTGCAATGGTCAACGAAAGTGGAGCCTCTGTATATTCAGCCTCTGAAATTGCAAGACTGGAGTTTCCCGACTATGATGTAACAGTACGAGGAGCTATCTCTATAGGACGACGCTTAATGGATCCGTTATCTGAACTTATCAAAATAGATCCTCGCTCTTTAGGCGTCGGGCAATATCAGCATGACGTAGACTCCAAAGCATTGAAGCAGGCTCTTGACGATGTGGTAGCCAGCTGTGTTAATGCTGTTGGAGTGGACGTTAACACTGCAAGTAAAGAACTTCTTACTTTTGTTTCTGGAGTAGGCTCTCAACTCGCAGAAAATATTGTACGATATCGAGAAGAAAACGGCTTATACCAAACAAGAGAAGATCTGAAAAAAGTCCCTCGTTTAGGCCCTAAGGCTTTTGAACAAAGTGCGGGCTTTCTTCGTATCCCTGAAGGGAACAACCCTCTTGACGCGAGTGCCGTTCATCCAGAAAATTATGGACTCGTAGAAAAAATAGCTCAAGATTTGGAGACTACTATCCATGCGCTCATAACAGACAACAAACTTCGCAAAAATATATGCTTAGATCGGTACGTTACAGGGAAAATTGGGCTCCCAACTTTACAAGATATAATGGCTGAACTTGAAAAGCCCGGGCGTGACCCACGCCAAAAGTTTGACAGCTTTGTTTTTGCTGAAGATATAACGGATATATCGCATCTACGAAAAGGGATGATTTTACCGGGGATTATTACAAATGTCACGGCTTTTGGAGCATTTGTGGATATTGGCATCCATCAAGATGGGCTTATCCATATAAGTGCCCTTTCCAATCATTTTATAAAATTTCCCCAGCAAGTTGTTTCTCCAGGCCAACGGGTTGAAGTTATGGTGATAGCACTTGATATAGAGAGGAAAAGAATCTCTCTATCCATGAAAAAAAGTGACTTGATAAGGCAGGTGGAGCCCCATCCATGGAACGAGCAAGGGAAAAAGCCTTAAAAAGAGCAGGGATATGTTTCTTTTGTATTTGTTCTCTTGTGTTGTGCCCTTTCGGCGTCTTTTCTAGAGAAAATGAGGGTGGAGTTCCTATTTTAATTCTCGACTCTTACCATAAGGGATACCCTTGGACCGACAGTGTTATCAAGGGTATCCTAACCTCGCTTCATAATGCCTCAATTAAAACAACACCCTACATAGAGTACATGGATTCCCGACGGCTATCTTCTCAAAAGCTCTATCCTTCTTTAAGCAAACTTTACCCCATAAAATATTCTCAAACTCCTCTCGCAGCTATTGTGTGTTCTGGTGATGAAGCTTTCAATTTTCTTTCTCTTTATGGACCAAAGATTTTCCCCGGCATACCCATAGTCTTTACAGGGATTCGAAATATAAAATCACCTATCCAGCAACCCCTTTTGAGGAATTACACCGGTACAGCTCAACATACACCTTTTTTAGCAATGGTGGATGTTATTATGCGGTTACATCCTACCGTCAAAAAAATTATTGTCATTGGGGATACAACAACGGCGGGAGAAAAAGATGTTCAACAGCTCAAAGAAATTTTAACGAGGCAAAAAGATTATATCGAGTCTTTATTTCTTATCTCCCCTACCTTTGAATTATTAAAAAATGCTCTTTCAGAAGAAAGCAAAAGTACAGTTATTATCATTACGTCTTATTTTCTAAACATCCAGGGAGAAAACTGTGCGCTACAGGAAGGAATAAATATTATCCGTTCTATGGGGGATTTTCCTATTTACTCTCATTTAGACGGAGTCCCTTTGCTTAATGGAGTTCTCGGAGGCCCTATCAATCATGGAGAAGAGTTCGGCCATACAGCTGCAAAGATGGTGCTACAAATTCTTTCTGGACGGGCCGTTAAGGATATTCCCATTCGAGAATCTCAACGAATACATTGGCTTTTTAACTATCGCGAGATAAAAAAGTTCGGCATCTCCACATCGCAACTCCCCAGCAACAGTACTATAGTGAATGATCCTTTAGAGGAAATTAAGGAACATTACCATTTCATCGTAGCTAACCTTCTTGTTATAGCTACATTAGGTACTTTGAGCATTCTCCTTTTCAGTAAAATTATGCACCGCCACCATGTTAATGCCGCTCTTGTGGAGAACAAAGAATCTCTTAGCGGACTTATAGAAGGGGCACCTGAAGGAATCGTTCTTTTAAATGGGGAAGGATATATATCAAGAGTCAATAAGGAATTTTGCAAAATGTTTAATTATAAGGAGGGCTCTATTCAAGGGGAAAATCTCGCTCAATATATCTCAACATCTGAAGAACGAGTACAGAAAACATCTGAGCTCGTAAAATTATCCCTAAATAAACGTTTCAAAAACATAGAGCGGTTCCAGAATAAAAAGGACGGAACTCCTCTGCCTGTTTCTATGAGTGGATTTCCTGTGGAGAGATTGAGTGGGGAAAAAGAAGCTTTTTTACTTTTTCAAGATCTAACCCGTAAAAAAGCGCAGGAAAGGGCTTTGGCCTTACAATTTCACCTGGAATCTCTCCTCTCCACCGTTTCTTCCCAACTTGTTCTTTCCAGGGATTTTGAAAATGCTATACAAAATGCCCTTCAGGAAATAGGGAAACGTTTAGGTTTGTTAGGATGTGGATTATATCAAAGTAAAATAGAGGCTCCAAACGTATTTCACATTGGGAAAAAGTGGTTCTCTCCTATTTATGAGGGAACGCCCTCGGATTTTTTTACATTTTCTTTTAAAGAAGAACACATTAAATATATAAAAAAAGAGATCCCTGTCACTTTTCCAATAGAGAATAGTTTTCTCTCCGGCCTAAATGCTACTGCCCTCCCTTTCAAAACAAGAGAGAACAGAAATGGGGTTCTTATGCTTCTCTATCAAGAAACAACTCACACGTGGGCTTCTATTAACACTTCTGTTCTCGAAGTGCTTGCAAGCACCATCGGAGAAACATATAAAAAGAAAGAAACACAAGATGAATTGCTCCATACTATCTCCAGATTGAGAGAGACATTTCAATCTACTATTGCTACTATCGGCCATATTATAGAAATGAAAGACCATACCACTTCCGGCCATCAAGGACGAGTCGCTCAACTGAGTCTTGCTATAGCAAAGAGAATGGGATGTTCTTCCATTATCCAAGAAGCAGTCTATAATACGTCCCTCGTTCACGATTTGGGGAAATTGTATATCCCGAGCGAAATTCTTACAAAACCAGAAAAGCTCTCCTCGCTAGAATATCAAATCGTTCAACAGCACCCTCGATTTGGTTTTGATGTGCTGAAACAAGTTCATTTCCCATGGCCTGTAGCTGAAATAGTCCTTCAACATCACGAAAGGCTGGATGGATCTGGTTACCCTGAGGGACTAAAAAACAGCCAAATACTGTTAGAGGCAAAGATTATTGCAGTGGCGGATGTGGTGGAAGCTATGACATCCCCTCGTCCTCACAGAGGTCCCTACGCTATAGAAAAGGCTTTAGACGAAATCGACAGAGGAGCTGGACATCTTTATGACCCCTCTGTCGTATCATGCTGCGTAAACTTATTTAGAGAAGAGCACTTTGAATTTTCCAACTCTAGATCTTCTCCCTTGTAATAAAAACGCTTAAAGCTTTGTATATGCTTCTAATGCTTTGGAGGGTATAGAGCCTTTTGTCGAATCCATCCACTGCAACTCTTCAAAGCTAACGTCTGCTCCAAAAAGATGGTTCCCTCCTGTATCGTAATGACGAGCTGCTTTAATAGCATATTTTTTCTCTGCAGAATTAAAAACATAATCATATTCACTAAAATACAAGGTTTGAGCTTTAGCTTCCTCCAAACCAGCTTCTGCTACTAACGCCTCCACCATCTGTTTCTTTCCAGCCGCCGCTGCATAATAAACTCTTACTGTAGTGAGAGGCATTGAATCAAGCTCATCAACCTTTACCATATACCACCTCAGCTTGTTCTCATCTGCACCTAAATCTACTCGAACATCCCGAGGCTCCGCAAATATAGGTTGACTCGCCACAATTAATATAGCCAAACAAAAGACAAACATACCCCAAAAAAACTTTTCTTTTCGCGTCACTCCTTACCCCTCCTTTCTAGTTCTATTCTGCCATGCATTTATAAACCAGAATCTCATGAAAAACAACCGTATTTCTCGCGGTGTCTACTTTTATTCGATCGTTATATTAAACCCCTTTTTCTTGAAAAGGCAGACACAAGCATCTACTACTTGAGGATCTAAAGCCGAACCCTTTAACCGATCCAACTCCTCTAGAGCTTCTGTTAAACCAAGAGCTGGTCTATATGGCCGATGAGAGCACATTGCTTCCACTATATCTGCTACCCCTATGATACGGGCAGACAACAATATATCATCTCCCTTTAAACCTCGAGGATACCCAGAACCATCGAGACGTTCATGATGCTGATACACAGTCTCTGCCAAGGGCCAAGGGAACTCTATGCGGCTAAGAATAATGTATCCTGCTTCTGCATGGGTTTGAACAAGATTATATTCCACCTCGTTCAAAGGACCTGGTTTACTTAAAATCTCCGAGGGAATCTCTACCTCTCCTATATCATGTATTAAAGCAGCTTTCTCTATATTTCCAATCTCCTCATCAGGCAACCCCAATTCTTCCGCTATAGCACGAGAGAGAATCGCTACCCTCTTTTGATGCCCCAAAGTTAAAGGATTTTTCTTCTCCGCTATAAGCGCCATAACTCCTATAGTCTGCTCCCAAGCCCGTAAAACTTTACTGAAATTTTGCGAGGCGGCAAGCTCTACCTCTTTTCGAAAGGAGACATCAGATATTGTACCTTGGAGGTAAATGATTTTCCCCTTCTTATCTCGCAATACTGTCGTACGTGCATCCACCCAGATGTTCTTCCCGTCTCTCGTTACAATGCGATATTCCAGAGAAAATTCCTCATCCCCAGCTTCTTCGTGTTTCTGAACCTGCTGAAGTATCCTTTGACGATCTTCCTCTTTAATGATGGAGAGGAAAGGACCTTTCTCTCCTTTAATCTCCACCGGAGTATACCCCCACTGGCTTATATTCTCAGAAACATACTCTACGGGCCAACCTTCCTCTGCTTTCCAACGAAACAAAACTACGGAGCTTTCTTTCACCACGGTCATAGCATAATATAATTGTTCGTCTCTATCATGTTCACGTGTTAAATTGTGAAAAACTAAGAATGCACTCTCCACATCTTTGCCTGAAAAAAAAGGAACCACAGAGAACTCACAAGGGAAGAAAGTTCCATCCTTGCGGACACACTGCACAATAGTTCTCGCAAATTCATCTCCTCTATTGATGCTTCGAGCTATAGAGACCGCTCGTCTCTTAAAAAAATCTGGAACTACAATGTCGATAACATTTTGGTCTAAAAGCTCATGCGTAGCATACTGAAAAAGCTTCAAAAAAGCTTCATTGGCACGCTGTATTGCCCCCAGCGCATTCACTAGCACTATAGCATCCTCAATATTATCAAAGAGACTGTTTAAAAGAGCCTTCTCACGATCCATCATGTAATTAACCAGTACCTCTCTAGATAAATTGGAAGCTTTCGCTCAAAGAGAAAATATGTACAGCACCTCTATAATTACAATAACGGGTCCAAATCCTATTAAATAGTATAACATTACCCTGGAATGATGCCTCATTAGGAACTCCCAGAAAAAACATACATAGCGCTAAATAGCGCGATAAAGTCGTTAGCTGTTTGGTTTTCGCTCTTACTAGACAGCTTACAATTTTGCCTTTATAAAATGAAATATGGTTTTGTTCTGACAGTTCAAAAACAAGACGCTCATCATGGAAGAAACGTGCTCGCAAAACAGAAAGACCAGTAGAGTTGGGAAAGAAAAACGCTCATTAGGGAAGGGGTCTCTTTATGCAAGAAAACATACCAAAGGGCTGCAATTCTTTATGTCGTGCCTGCGCTCACAGAAATATAACAAGCGAAGAAAGTGCAGAACAAAAGATGGCATGGCTAGCCCATGCGCTATCTCCTTGGGGAAAGGAGCTACGCTCCATCAAAACTCCCCTAGCTCAAGAGCGATGGGGATATCGAGAGAAAGTAAGTCTTTTAACCCAATGGAGTCAAGAAGCTCGATGGCAAATAGGCATGATAGCTCGCAAGCATTTTGTCAATCTCCAGACATGTCCTATACACTCGGAACGGGTTCGTAAAATGATTCTTTGGATTTCAGAATCAATACCTACTCCAGAAATATTTTCTCTATCTTTATATGCACAGACAGGAAAACAGGCAACTCTTATTCTAAAAACAAATGTAAAACCCGATCTTTGCTGGTTAGTCGAACACGAAAAATATCTTTCTCAAACAGGAATTGAGGGGCTTTGGCTTCATCTTCATCCTTCCGCTGGTCGTCGCCTTTTCGGGAAAAGAAATTGGCATCTTCTGTGGGGTAAACCTCGATCATATAATGAAATGGGCCTAATATATGGCCCCACAGCCTTCCAACAACTTATTCCCAATCTTTATATACAATCTCTTCGAGAGGCCCAGAATTTCCTGACGCCTCAAAAAAATGATAGTATTATAGACTTATACTGTGGAAGTGGAGCAAGTCTTAGGCTATGGACAATTTTCGGGGCTCGAACTATAGGCGTAGAAACATCAGCAGAAGCTGTAGAAAACGCCTCTATAAACGCTCCTCTTGCTCAGATCTTAAGAGGAACATGTTCCCTTCGCATTCCTCAACTCAACGAATGGGCAAAAAACACGCCCCTTCAACACCGATTAGCCTATGTCAATCCTCCTCGTGTAGGATTAGAACCAGACGTTAGGCATTGGCTCGCTACGGAATATCGCCCTCTGCGCCTCGCTTATCTTTCTTGCAATGCTGGCACTTTAGCACGAGATCTCGCTTTTTTTGAAGGAAACGGGTATTTCGTAGAACACATCACACCCTATGATTTCTTCCCCAATACATACCACGTAGAAACCCTTACCCTTCTCCAAAGAAAGGAGAATGTCCATACTTTCATCTCGGGCTAAACAAATCTCATTATGGAATATGCTCATCTTCCCTTGTTATCAAGAAAGTCTACTTTTCAAAAACAACTTTATCAGTTTAAACCACATTAAACTGAGCAAAGGCAACAAAAAGGTGATGGCTCCATCCATAAAATCCAAAGAAGAGAAGTGAAAAATCTGGCGAAGAATCGGGATGGACATAGTAGAGATAAGCATTAAAGAAGCTCCTGCTACCACTAGCCAAAAAGCCTTATTAGGGATTTTGAAAATAGTTAACGTCCCTTGTGTCCATGATCTGTTGGTCATAATAAGGCCTAAATTAGAGAGAACCAAAACAGCAAAAGTGATAGTTCGTGTCTTTTCTGGAGAAAATCCTGCGAAGACACAAGCTATGAGAACTCCAAGTGCAAGGGCAAGGACGCCCAGCCCCTGCAACACGGCTAAAGTTACAGTTGCTCTATCAAAAAGAGGCTTCAAAGGATTTCGAGGCTTTCGATCCATAATATTTTCTTCCTCCTGCTCCGCCTCAAATACTACTGAACAGGCCGGATCAATAATCAATTCCAAAAATACTATGTGAACAGGAAGTAAGACTAACGGCCATTCCTTAAAGAAAACAGGGATCAGTGACAAGCCAGCAATAGGGACATGGACAGCCACAACAAAGGCTAAAGCTTTTCGAATATTATCAAAGATACGCCGCCCCATTCGCACAGCTTTTACGATAGAGGAAAAATCGTCATCCACTAACACGAGGGCTGCCGATTCTCTAGCGACATCAGTACCACGTCCACCCATGGCTATGCCAATATGAGCACTCTTAAGGGCTGGAGCATCATTGACTCCATCCCCTGTCATGGCTGTGACCTCACCGTTGGACTTAAGAGCCTCTACGATTCTTAATTTTTGTTCTGGAACAACTCTGGCAAAAATATTGACAGAACGTATTTTTTCTTTCAACGCTTGGTCAGTCATATTTTCCAGTTCTGGACCAATGATAACAGCATCTGGATTGCGCAGTCCAATAGTCCGGGCTATATTTTTAGCCGTGCCAGGATAGTCTCCAGTAATCATGATAGTACGAATTCCTGCAGAGTAACAGCTCTGAATTGAAGCAGCTACCCCCTCACGGACTGGATCAAGAAGGCCTACAAGTCCAACAAATTCAAAATAGAAATCATGCTGAATATCTGGAAGCTTTTCCTTCTGAAATTGGGCCTTTGCAACTCCAAGAACTCGCAGCCCCTCATCGGCCATTTTCTCTACCCACTTCTCTACCTGTGCCTTTACATTTTCATCCATATGACACAAATCTACAATGGCTTCAGGAGCTCCTTTAGCTGCTATCTCCCAACTTAATCTATCTGGTGAATGCCATACATTCGACATGGCTAGCAACTCTGGCGAGAGAGGATATTCTCTTACAAGCGCCCAATTGGCATGAAGGTGTTCTGTCCCTTCCAATAACTTCTCTCCAGAACGCAAAATAGCTTTCTCCATGGGATCAAAGGGATCTTTTTGGCTGGCCAACATGGCATATTCCAGTAAAGCATGATATGTTTCAGGGAATGGATTATCGTCCTGTTCCGGCCCCCAGCACTCCCCTACAACACATAATTTCCCTATGGACATTTTATTTTGTGTGAGGGTACCAGTTTTATCTACACAAAGAACAGAAGCTGCGCCAAGAGTTTCAACTGCCGGAACTCGTCGAGTAAGCACGCCTTTCTGAGAAATTCGCCAGGCTCCCAAGGCCAAAAAAATCGTAAGGACCACTGGAAATTCCTCTGGAAGGGTGGCCATGGCTAATGCAATACCTGCAAGAATAGCCTCTAACCAGTTTCCTCGAAGCATCCCGTATACAACGACAAGGACGGAACAAAAGATCAATCCGAGAATGGAGAAATCCTTAACTATTCGGCTTGTTTCTTTTTGTAATAATGTGTCTTCTTCTTTTACAGACTGGAGGGCCTTGCCGATTGTGCCCATTTCTGTATTAATACCAATGCCTGTAACTTCAGCCACACCTTGTCCCTTGACAACCAAGGAACCGGAATAAAGGAAGGGTAAATCGTCTCCACCTGGGCGACCTGTTTCCAAATGGTCGTCCCACGGTTTTTTACGAACTGGAACAGACTCTCCTGTAAGCATAGATTCATCTACGGAAAGATTAACACCTGCAATGAGCCTAGCATCGGCAGGAACACGATCTCCCTCCGAAACTACTATGACATCACCTCGTACTACTTCTCGGCCAGGTATTCTCTTTTGCTCACCTTCCCGCATAACAAGAGCTCTCGGGCTAGAAAGATCTCGTAAGGCTTCAAGAGCTCGTTCTGTTTTTCGTTCTTGATAGATGGTAATGCTCATGACTGCAAAAACAAAAAACAGCAATAATGCCGCCTCACGCTTTTCTCCCAAGAGAAGATAAAGAATTCCACAAGCAACAAGGAGCAAAAACATCGGCTCTTTACCCACTTCTATAACTATGTGGAGGAAACTTTTATGTGCGGTGGAAGGGAGTTCGTTAAAACCTTCTATTTTCTGACGGTGATCTACTTCTGATTCAGATAAGCCCTGGATTTGAGCTGCTTGAAACAGGTCTTTAATTTCAGTCATATTTTTCTCCTCGCTTCCTCACAAAGACAGGATTCTTGCCAGATTTGCACGGGAAGTGGGTATAACAACTTCCGCCCCCAAAACGTCAGCATACGAAAAACCCCCGCTAGGACATAAGATCTATATCTACGTCCCGCGGGGGAATAAATGTTCCCGCTGCCTCATGAAGGCCCAGCTGCACCTTTTATTATATAAAGGCCGCCTGTTCACCATTTTGTGGAATTATACAGTAAGATAAGAAGCAAAGTCAATAAAGGAGATACTTAATCATAATGACAGACGGCGGTTACATACACCTAGTGCAACGAGCTCATTTTCAAGATCTGGTACCATTATTGGTTCATAGAGAGCACCAAGTTGACCATTTGAAGAAAGTTATCATTCATATCTTTTGTTGCATCTTCTCCCTTTTTGACTTTTTCCCTCACGGTATAAATAAATTTTCTCCATTCGTCATTGACCCCAGCCTCGTAGAATTCGTTATATTTAAAGCTTCCCCTTTGAGCTTCATAAACTGTTCCATCAACGAGAGCTTTAGGTGTAGCGTTTGCCCCCATCAGGAAAGGAATAGAATATCCGTAGGCTGGTAATGTTACAAAAATAGTCGTCAAAGCTTCTGGGTTTTCGGGATCAATTAAAATCGTGGCGCTCGACTGTGCTCGGGCAAAATTCCACAAGGCAGAGTGTTTTGAAACCTTGGGTGAATTAACTAATTCAATAGTTATATTCCCATAGTTTGTGACAAGGGCATCTTCAGGCGAACCATAATCATTTTCCCTAGAGACAGTGAAATATATCCCCTCATATTCATCCCCTGCATATACAAGAGGAGGGCTCTCTCTTTCTTCTATAATCTTATAGCAATTATCCGCTATCTGAAGAATTTTCCCTCTTGCATCAACAAACAAATAATTAGTCCCTAACTTTCCACTGGCAATATATCCCTTCTCTGCAAAAGAATGGAGAACTTCTTTTGCTTCGTCAATGTTTTTACAGTGCTCAGCGATATAACGGGGAATGTAGTGATTCATAAATCCGTCATATTTAGGAGGATCTACGTAGGGTAGCTCTCCCTCGTAAGGACCAACATAACATTCTTTATGTTGCCACTGTGCTGGGACATCTGCGCCTCCTGCAAGACCTTTCTCGTTAACAAAAAACGACACTCCTGTATCTGCAGTACCCATTTCTCCGAAAAACTTATAAGGTTTTTTATCACCTGGAGGCACTTTTGTTATTTTCTTAAGATAGGCTGATTGTAGATCTACAGCGGTTTCCCTCGTTTTATGAAAAATAATCTGTCCATCCCTTGTTGCCGGTGGAGCAACTGCAAATGAAGTACATCCTACTCCTTCATAAAGAAGGGCTAAATCCCTGTATCTTCCAAAAGTGAAAGCAATGTAAAGCTCCCGGTCTATTCCAACCTTATCAGCAATAGCGTTAAGTTCATCGATCCAATAAGAACAATTAATCTTCTTGGAAAGATCTATTGAAAGCTTCGCGAATTGCCTTAGCTGGTCTTCTTTACCCTCAGCTCGTGACATAAATGTATTGTATGCCTTTAAAATAGAATCTCGGTTGACTTCTCCCCACATTGCCCCTACTTCAGCTGCTGATCCTTGCAAAAAAATCACTTCACCTGAAGGGGCTGCAGCAAAAACAGAAGTACTAAAAAGAACCGTTATAGCCGTCATTAACACTATTAAACGCTTCATTTTAATGCCTCCTTTTGATAAGAATGGAGGAGTTTTTACCTCCTCCATTCTTAAAAAAATAGAGCACCCCAAAAACTCTTTCTTCTACTTGCTACATACACTTAGTACAACGTGCACATTCCACTCTATAAAATCTTGTTAGGATTGAGGCAAGTACTGATTTTCCAACTCTCTGAAAATATTAAAACCTACGAGTTCTTTAAAATCTTTAAAGGGTGCCACTAAATCATTTCGCCCTTCTGCTATTTTATCCCCGCTTATCGCTTCAAGGTATGTTGTCATTCCCTTAATAGCTGCAAATAACGGACCAACAGGAATACTGACCCGACCGACTTGCATCTTTTTCAAAGTTTCAATGGGGATAAGAGGGGTTTTCCCGCCACTCACTGCATCGAATAAGTTGATACTAATTGGAGCTTTTACTTCATCAATAATTTTTTGAATTTGCTCTTTTGATTGTGGAGCCTCAACAAAAATTAAATCAGCTCCTGCATCTGCATAAACATTAGCTCTTTTTATAGCCTCATCAACTCCAGCTACAGCAATAGCATCTGTACGAGCATTAATAACAAAGTCGGGATCCAGTTCATTTTTCGCAGCGACACAAGCTTCGATCTTCAGAACCATTTCTTCCTTAGAAATAATCTGTTTCCCTTCAAGGTGCCCACATCGCTTAGGGAAAAGTTGATCTTCAATATTCATACCAGCAGCACCAATACGGATCAATTCTTTCGTCACGTACATGGCGTTAATACTACTTCCAAACCCCGTATCGGCATCAGCCATGACAGGTATATTCACTGCATTCACTATATTTTTGGTAAAACTCAACATTTCCCCGAAAGAAAGAAATGCCATATCAGGCAAACCAAGCCACGTGGCAGATAGCCCAAAACCACTCACCTGAAGAGCTTCAAAACCAGCCTTTTCTATGAGCTTTGCAGAAATGGCATCATGGGCTCCTGGACAAACAAGTGCTCTTCTTTCAAAAATCATTTTTTTAAGACTGGTTGTTTTTCTCAATGTTAATTCCCCCATCAACAAGAATACGTTCTCGCTTTAAAAGTGCCCTGTTCCATACAAAAGCCACAACCACGGCTATTCCACCGGCTATAGAAACTCCAACGTTCGGAAATAGGAGCAAAATACCACCTACTAAAAAAAGAACTCGGCTCATTAAAGCCGCAACGCCCTTTCCAAACCCGAAAAAACCATACGCTATTGCTATAGAACCCACAAAACCAGTAACTCCATGACATAAAATAGAAGGGAGCGGTCCTCTGCCCACAAGAGATGGATTGAGGGCAAAAAAATAAGGCAGTATAAACGCTACAGCTCCAAGTTTAATGGCATTAAGCCCAGTCTTTACCCAGTCTCCCTTAGAAATACTGGCTGCAGCAACAGCTGCGGTACAGGTAGGAGGAGTTACCCCTCCTAAGATCGCCCAATAAATAAAGAAGAGATGAGCTGCAACCTCGTCAATGCCAATTTTCAACAACGGAGGAACGAGAATAGAGACAGAAAGGACGTAAGTGGGGACTACTGGTAGAGATGTGCCTAAAATAAACGGAACAATTGTGGCAACAAGAAGGGCTATAAAAACATTGGATCCTCCGTGCCTTAATATCAATCCACTTATTTTAGGAGCTATGCCCGTAATTCCAATGAGGTTCACCAACACACTGACGGAAACAAGAATTGGAACAATTCTTGCTACATCGGCTCCTCCCTCAGCAAGCGCCGATAAAATTTTTTGGGGTGTTTCTTTGATTTTCCCTTTCGTAAAATCACATATGGCCAATATTATTATGGTAGAGATACTCGCGTAAAAACCTGCCTTAAGAAGAGGCTGTCCCACTGTTATAAGATAAAGAAGAATAACGGTGGGGATAATAAGTCCCGCCATCCGCTCAAAAGTAAGTATATCTTTCCACTTAGGAATCTCCTCTTCAGGGACGGCAGAGAGCCCCCTCCGCTTCGTCTGAAAATGAACACCGCTGAATACCCCCGTATAAAAGAGGAAGCATGGTAGTATGGCGTAACCTATGATCTTCATATAAGAGATATTCAGGAATTCAGCCATCATAAAAGCCGTAATACTCATAATTGGAGGAGTAATGCCTCCTCCGGAAGAGGCTATGGCTTCTACCGCTCCTGCAAATTCAGGGCGATATCCAAGGCGCTTCATAAGCGGAATAGTATAGCTTCCTGTAACCATAACATTTGCTACAGAACTGCCCGAAATGCTTCCAAAGAGGGCACTTGAGACTACCGCCGCCTTCGCCGGTCCTCCAACAAAACGACCTGTAAGAGCTAGCGCTAAATCAATAAAGGTTTTACCTCCTCCTGTAGCAGACAGTAATGATCCGAAGATAATAAACATAGCTATAAAGGTAGCGGACATACCGGTGACACTACCGAACAACCCGAGGGGAGAAAAATATATAGAGTTCATAATAAACTCAAAGGACAATCCTCGTATCTTCCAAATTCCTCCTAAATGAGGAGCTACGTATATATAGAGGAAAAGCAAAGTGACAATAATAGGAATAGCTGGTCCTACAGTTCGACGGGCAGCTTCTAAAACAATAATCATAAGTGCTGTTCCTAAAACAAGATCGAACGTTGTGGCCCCGCCAGGATTCATGTAAATTCCAAGAGCTTTACTTATGGCATTTATACATGCAATAGCAATAATTGCGATAAGGAATATATCCCAAAGATATGAACGATCATTATTGTTCTCCTCTCCTTGACGGAAAGGGCAGTTGAGTAACGCTATGGAAACCCCAAGGGCAACATGAAGAGCCCTCACTTGTATATCGAGTAAGTGCTGGAAAAACATGGGAACGATCAATTGTGTGAGAGAAAAAATAATACCGCTCCAGAACAAAATCTTATCTACATGTTTTTTGAAAAAGTTTTGTAAATCCACCCTGTTCTACCCCCCTTGTTGACTTACTCTTTTCGAGGGTGCGGGAGGTAGGAAGAAATCCTACCTCCATTTTTACTATAGGATTTTTTACTTATACTCTGGTGGAATAAAATATTCTGGCACTTCTATGCCTTTCTCTTTCGCATAACGAATGAGTCCGGCATGGGCAGGAATAAAAGCATCCTCTGGCGCATATTTAAAGTAGTCTGCCACAGGATCCCATCCTTTTACAGGAGAGTAAGCTGCCGCCACTTCTTCAAAACCTTCCATATAGGATTTAATAATGTTATAAGCCACCTCTTCAGACATATCCGCAGTAGCTACAGCCCCTGCTATAGGACACTCTTCCCATATAGGGCCTACATCGGGAAGTTGAGAGATAGTTCCTTTTTCGGTCTTTAAAAAGCTCATGCTAGGAATCTTTTCCCGTATTTTTTTCACATCTTCTTCTGAATATCCAATAACTGTTAATGGGTTCGTAATATTGACTTCTATCAGGGAAGCATCCATAGAATTTAACCCACTGGATTTCTGAAGCCCCACTATACGCCCTTCTTTCAGCGCATTTACTGCGTCTCCATACGCCATGGGCATAAGATTAATTTTCGTTCCCAAAATATCGTTATACTGCATAATGTAAGAAGCAGAAGCAGATCCTGGGATGCCTGGACAAAATCTCTTCCCTGCAAAATCCCCAAAAGATTTTATGCCGGCATCTTTTCTTACATAGAGACGATCGGCAAATACATTTCTCAAAAAGAGCCATCGAACGTTTGTATAAGGTTTTTCACCTTCGAAAGCTCCCTTGCCTTCATAAAGCTGAAGAGTAGATGGCAAATCGATACAGAGAGCAAAGTCAAAGACTCCATCGCGTACTTTTTTAAGATTATCTATACCGGCACCACTCTCAACTACCGTTACGTTAAGCCCTACATTGGCCTTATTAATTACGTTGGCAGTAGCTACGCACCATGCGTAAACACCAGAGGCAGAAGAGGTACTTCCCATGTTCAAACTGGCCTCGCTCCCATATCCTGCGCCAACGATCCCGAAAGAGAAGATCACCAGCAGACATAAAACAAATAACACTTTCCAATTTTTCTGCATTGTGGTTCCCCCTTTTTTTACTTTGGTCGTTTCATTCCAAAGATCTTGTTCTCCTAAATACGATCTAAGGAAAAGCCCGGGCCTTTTTTATTTTTTAGTAACGAGTAGCCTTTCATCCCCCCTTTTTAAGGTTCTGCTTTCACTTCGCTATAGGTAACGTAAAGGTTTTGTTCTTTTTCAGATAGGGCGTTAGGCCTCCTTCAGAAAGAATGCTAATCATTATTTCTGGAAGAGGTCCCATATGGATTTGTTGGTTTGTTGTGAGGTTATAAATTTTCTGTGAGGATAAGTCTATTTCCAATAAATCTTGATCTTGTATCTTATCTGTATTACAAATAAGAGCTGGAACACCTAAATTAATAGCATTTCTAAAAAATATACGCGCAAAAGATTTCGCTAAAATGGCACCAACTTTTGCATACTTCAGAGCAAGGACAGCCTGTTCCCGTGAAGAGCCACAACCAAAATTCCAGCCTGCCACCACGTAATCCCCTGGCTCCATTTTCTTATAAAATCCCGGCGAAATATCTTCAAAGACATGCTCTGCTAAAAAATTGTAATCGAGAGTTTTTGTATACTTCCCAGCTATAATGTAATCTGTATTTATATTGTCATCAAATTTATGAGCTTTTCCTTGAGCCATAAATTCCCCCCTCCTCATTCATTCTAAAAACTGTCGAGGGTCAGTAATACGTCCCTTTACCGCCGAGGCAGCACAAGTAGCAGGGGAGGCCAGATAAATATTAGCTTTATTATTCCCCATACGGCCCTTAAAATTTCTGTTAGCTGTGGAGAGTACCACTTCTCCATCGCTAGGAACTCCTAAATGAGTGCCAGGACACGGGCCACACCCTGGAGGAATAATAATGGCGCCAGCCTGAACAAGAGTTTCTATAATCCCTTCCTGCAAGGCTGAAACTAAAACATGGCGGGATGCTGGCGCTACAAGTAAGCGACAACGAGGATGTACTTTTTTATCTCTCAATATAGCCGCAGCAATTCTAAGATCTTCTAATCTACCGTTCGTACACGTACCTACAAAAACTTGATGGATTTCCGTTCCCGCAAGTTCTTCTACGGGGCATACGTTATCAACCGCATGTGGAGATGCCATCTGAGGAACAATAGAGTCTGCCGCTATTTCTATAGTATTTTTATACTCAACATTATCATCATCGAAGACAGGAGAATAGTTTTTTTGAGTTCTTTCTGCCAAGTATGCTTCTGTTTTCTCGTCACACTCCATAATCCCCACTTTCGCCCCGCACTCAATTGCCATATTGCACAAGGTGAGCCTTTGAGAAACATCCATTGCATTAATAGTTTCCCCCGCGAAATGGAGCGCCAGATAGTCCGCTCCATCCGACCCCAGTTGGCCTATAGTATAAAGTATCAGATCTTTAGCGTACGTCCCCTGAGCCATGGATCCATAATAAGAAATTTTGAGAGTTTCAGGGACCTTCATCCATAGCTGCCCTGTGAGCATCACTCCGCTCATATCTGTAGAACCTATTCCAAACGCAATGGCATTCAAAGCACCATAAGTACAGGTATGAGAATCGCAACCTACCACTATTTCCCCCGGAGTAACAAGGCCCTGCTCTACCATAAGCTGATGGCATATTCCCTCTCCGCCTTCAAAAAGACGTACTTCCTGTTCTCCGGCAAAATGGCGCATCATCGCATGAAGAAAACTTACCTGTTCATTGGGACAAGGTACGGCATGATCAAGAACAAGAACGAACCTCGATGGATCCCATATTTTATTCTCTCCATATTCGAGAAATGCCTGTATGGCCCGAGGGGCCGTGCTATCATGAGCCATAGCCATATCTACGTTCACGATAGCAAAGTCCCCCGCCCGCACGTCCTGACCGCAATGAGAAGATATAATTTTTTCAACAATAGTTCTCCCTTTGGTCATATTTATGCCTCCACCTTCACTGCTACGATTACGTATCTCTTCTTAACAAAGCGGTGAGGTGTCTGATGTTTTCTACTTCTTCTAGATTCAAAACAGTGTCAGCTATTTTCTTTCTTCGCTCTTCGTCTTCAAATACTCGACCTGCCAGAGAATTAAATTTCCAAAGAAGTTCTTCTTTCGAGAAAGGATTAAGCGGATGCCCCTTGGGATACTCATTTTTTAGATGGAATGTCTGACCGTTATTCAAATCAATCTCAACGGTAATGGTATAACGAAGCTCTCGAGGAAGATTCTCTATATCAGGATTGGTATAAACTTCCACTTTTCTCGCTAAATCAAGAATTTTAGGATCCTGTATTTTTTCTTCTGTGAACTGCTCTACAAAGGCGTTGCCTTCAAGAAGCGTGACAGCACACACATACGGATGGCTCAACTGTGCCGATACAACACTCGTTATCTCATCTGCAGGAACAGAATATTTATGAGTGATAGACGTGGTTCCTACCCTGATTTTCTTTATATCTTCAGGTTTTATTTCAGGATGGTCCGCTCTGAATTTTCGCAAGGCATCTATAGTTGTATGCTTGCTCCGGCAGGTCGAGTAAAACTTCAGCCCAATACCCAGTAACTCCCAACGACTGCCAAGTTCCCCAGCTGTACGCTCTATATCGTATACATCATCTGTGAAACAATTATAGAATCCACCAAACTTATTTTCAAAAACATCTTCAATACCGGTAAAACCTTCTTTTGCAAGGAGACCTCCCAAGATAGCTCCCTCAGAAGATTTAGAAGGTACAATTCGTTTGGCCATAGAGGCGAACTGAACAGCCTGAAGTCCACTTGACCAATTGCCTGTAATTCCCATTGCATGAACCATTTGTTCTTTAGAGAGCCCCAACATTTTGCCTACCCCAGCGGCAGAACCGAAAGGACAACATGAGCCCGTATTATTAAAACCTTGGTGGGCCAATTCAGTGCCAATAGGAGCAGCTATTCGACAAGCAACTTCAAAAGCTAGAACAGCAGATGTAAGAAAATCTTTGCCAGAAACATTGCCTAAAGTTTCCGCGAAAGCGGTAATACATCCAAGAACTCCGGTGGCAACATGTATAATGCCATCAGTATGAGTATCATCAAGTTCGAAAGAGTTGATAGCAGCGCCATTGAGCATCATAGCTGCTGTTACAGATGTTTTTTGGCTGGTCCCCCATATAGAGGCTTCCTGTCTATCCGTTCTCTCTAGAAGAACATCTCTATAAATCTTCATCCAAGGCGTAGTGGAGCCGAAAAGCCCGCAACCGTAAGCATCAAGAAGTACGTTTTTAAGATGGAACACAACTTCTTGAGGGATATCCTCGTACTTAAGGTTCACTATAAACTGAGAAAGACTATCGTTAATTCTGTCTGCCGTGGCCATCTAATGCTCTCCTCCTTTTCTGGTTCCCTAATATGACAGCATTTTGGTAAGATCCACTATTGGTTTTTCTGTTGGGTCTCCACTCATAACCCAGTTCATAACCTTGTCTGCTTTCTCACCAGAAAAAATATTATGTGTAACTTCTTTAAATTTTTCCCGTAGATCTTCGTCAGACATGGGATTTAATGGGTCTCCCTTGGCGTAATCTACAGTGGAACTCCATATTTGACCGTCTTTATTTCTGATTTCCACGATAGTGGTGCGCTTTTCAGGATAAGAGGCTTGAATCACAGGATCTTCCTCTATAACTATTTTTTGGGCTAAAGCTTTGATACGATCATCTTTAATGTTTTCTTCCGTATATTCCTGAAGCCCAGCTTTCCCCCTCACTAACATGGAACCTATGCCATACTGTATGCTCAACCGGGCGTGAAGCACTGTCTGATAGTCTGGGATATCGGAACCCTGTTTAGCATTTTGGTGGGTTCGAACCCGTATGCTCTCTATATCTTCGAGCGTAACAACATGCTCATTCTGAATATTCTGTACGGCTTCGACAGCATAATGGACGTAACGACAGGAACAATAAGGCTTGAAATAAATTTTCTGGAATTCCCACTCTTTTCCTAAATTTCGATCTACTATTTCAGGGGTAAAGGCATGAGAGAAACAATGGGCAAACCCTAAACGCCCTTCTAGAATTTCTTGAGGGCCTGTAAAGCCTTTTCGGGCCAGATATGCTGCGAAAATTCCATTCCTCGCAGCATTTCCAGGATGAAGGTGTTTTACAAAAGATCCGTCAATTTCGTATTGGTTAATGCCAGAAGCCAAACTTCCCACAATCCCCATTGCAGAAATTAACTCTTCAAGAGAGAGCCCCAACAGCTTAGAGCTTACCACTGTAGTTCCAAAGGTTCCCACAGTTCCTGTCGGATGAAAACCCTTTAAATAATGAGAAGGGTTTACGGACGTTCCTATACGTAAAGAGACCTCGTACCCTAAAGCCAGGGCTAACAGAATATTTGCAAGGCTAGCATTACATTGTTCCCCCAATGCTAAAGCAGTGGGGATCATAGAAGCCCCTGGGTGATAGGTAGCATATTTAGATCCGTCGTCAAGTTCAAGAGCATGAGCTGCAACCCCATTAGCCAAAGCTGCATAAGATGCCTCCAATTTTTGAGATGCCCCAATTACTGTGGCATTTCCTGCTGTTCCATGTTCTTTAACAAAGTCTTGAATAACTTTTGCTGAATCAGCTAAGGCCGCCCCAGCAATAATGACCCCAATCGTATCTAAGAGACATCGTTTAGCCTGGTGAATAACGGCTTCTGGAAGATCACCGTAAGAAGCCGTTATAGCAAACTTCGCAAGTTCTCTGGAAAGAGTAGTCTTACTCTCCATCCCATGGAACCTCCAAAGAGAAAAGCGGGGCGTATTGCTGACAACCGTATACATCCGTTTCACTGGGCCCGCCGCTCGCTATAGATCTTCGTATATTGGCCTTGATCCCCATACCCGGATCAAAGAACATGAAGTCTAAAACTTTGTCTTTTGGGATATCATAAGCCTGAGCTATAGCTTCCTGAGTAATAACTCCACTTTTTTTCACTTTTTCATATACTGAACGGTCGTCAAAAATAATTTCCAGGGTAATCATGAAACTCCCGGCATTCTTGCTCCTCACCGTTCGTGCCAAATTACATATATTTTTTGTTTTCATGAGTGAAACCTCCCGAAGTGGTTAACTATTTCCCCATAGGAGACTTCGTCCTGGGGCTTTTTCACACAAAGCTCCCATAGCCCATTAAAAAACTCTTGGGGATAGTAGGGACCTACCATACCGGCCAGTTTTTCCACTAAATCTTCATCTGTAACTGGATTTTCAGGTTCGCCCTTAGCTACTGGAATCCCTTTTTCAAACTGTCGACCATCATGAAGAGTAATGTTTATCCATGCTCCTCGTTCTTCTGGATAGATTCGATTCATCTCTTCATCTTCTTCTATGCGCACTTTAAGAGCTGTTTCTCTCAAAACAGGATCAGCCAATGTTTTTGCATCATAATCTTGCAACGTTACATTTCCACGCTCAAGAGCTATAGCCACGGAGAAAGGAAGGCTAAACATGGCTTCTTCAAACGTATGAGGAACAAAAATCTTTCCCACTTCAGCAATACCTAAAGCATAGGTTTTAACATGAATAGACTTTACGTCTTCAACGGACAACCCCAGTCTTTTCTTCCCTTCTCTAGCAAGATCTACAGCTGCGTGACAATGACGGCACGTGGGATAGAGCTTCGTATAGGTGTACATAATTTCCCATCGTTTCCCTAAAGCTCCCAGAAGAGCCTCTTCTGAAAACTCGTTGTTACACATGGCTTTTAACCACCCATGCTCGCCTTCAAAAAGAGTGCGAGGACCTTTGGCACCTCGATCTACTAAATCTGCTGCTAATACTCCGCCCAAAGCAGCTTTCCCTGGCTGAAGAGGTTTTATACCGGGATGATCGTGAAGCATTTCTTGTAAGCCAGCACTCTGTAATCCTCCAAGAGATACGGAGTAAGCAAAACGTTGGGCATCGAAATTTTTAAGGTATGCGCATGCGGCTGCTGCTCCGAGGGCACCACATGTACCTGTAGAGTGAAACCCTCGCTTGAGATGAGAAGGATTAATAGCTCTTGCTGCTCTCAGCATCACATCGTAACCAATAATGATAGCCTCTAGAAGCTTCGTAAAGGAAGCGTTATCTCTTTCAGACATGGCGAGAACTGCAGGAATTATGGCTACTGCTGGATGGCACGTTCCCCACCTATGCCCATCATCTAGCTCTATGGAATGACCTAACACACCCAAAGCTAAAGCTGCATGCATAGCTGGGACTTGATTCCCGTGGCAAAGGATAGTAGCTTCCCTCGCTCCACCTATATGGTGGAGATACGATGCACACTGTGACTGAAAAGTACCCGTCTGAAATCCCACGGCAACTTCAGAGAGAAAATCCACAAGTACACGCCGAGCCTTATTTATTACCTCAGGAGTCATACAATGTTTCCCTTTTTCTACATAAAACCGGCTCAGTTGGGAAAGATAGGTCTGATCCAAGGCAATATCGCCTATCATTTGTTTTTTCCCACCATCTCAAAGTGATAACGGAAAATTTTGTTATCAAGGGGATCTTCCAGAGCTAAAAGATGATCAATAGTCCAGCGATAACACTTATTTTGAGGGAAGAGAGGTTCATCGGTAAGAAGGGCTACAGAGCCACCGGAAGAATTCATCTGTCCAGGGTAACTCATGTAAAAGAAACGGAATTTAGCACACTTAGCTACTGTAGTAGCCAGTTCTAAATCCTGAGAAATAACTTCAATAAAAACTCCCAATTCATGGGACTGGGTTTTTATCACAGGCTCATATTCTTTCATTACCGCATTACGACCAAAGACGTGGAAGAACAGCTGATAATCCTTATCTCTAGATGGGCCGATAATATGAGAAACTTTTTTTCTCGTATCTTCTATGATCATATCAATATGTTCTATAGCTCGAGGATCGCGAATACCAACAAAGTGATACACCCTATGTCCAGCCTCTCCAGCTCCCTCTAGTTTCACCTTATAGGAGCCATCAGGAGATGGAGCAAACGTGCTTCCAGAAACCTTAGCGATTCTATCTGTCACAGTTTCATATACGCTCTCATGCATATCGAGAATTCCACCGGGTAATCCTTGTACAAAAGGATTGGTACGTTCGTACATAGAGTGAGCCGCAAGACTATGAGGGGTCGCTCTTTGTTTCGGGTGCATAGGTTCAATAGTGAAATGGTCATGATGAACGGTAGCAATAATAGATTCTTTTACCATTTGAGGCCAACAGACTAGAGAGGCACATTCTGCTGCTTTCCCCATATGAAGGCTAATTCCCTTATGAAACCCCTTAAAAATAGGATATGCGGCCAATACAGCGTCATCACAGGCTCGTCCTGCAATAATCACATCTGCGCCCTGTTCCAAGGCATAAAGAAACTGTTCGACCCCCATACTAGCAGTCACGTTTGTTGTTTGATCGATAACTTCTTTTGTAAGGGGAAAATCTGCTTCAAGGGGTTCTGTTTCGCCTCGTTCAACTCGTCTTAAAAGCTCTTCCTTATCAACTTGGGAATAAATGAGAGCCATTTTGAAAGGTTTTAAGCTGTGGTCCTTCGCAATGTCACGAATAAGGTTTCCATACAAATCTACAGTCCGATCAGTTCCTGTAGTACTGCATGACCCTACAATCATTGGTACGTTTTTCTTCCTAGACTCCACAAGCATAACTTCAAGGTCATGTCTTTCCCACTCAATTGGATTATGCGGTTTATCCGCTCCTAAAAAAGTAGGTCCGGCATCAGCAGTTCCAGCATCAGCGGCAAAACAATCAATATGATGTTTCACCCCTTCGTAAAAAGATTCCTCCTCAATAATGTTGTCTCCTAAGTTACCAGTAGACACGAGAAGTGAACATTTCTCCACAACATTCCCTCCTCTTTTTTCGGAAATTGATTTCCGTTTTGTTATAGGTTAATATATTAATACGATTTTGTCAATCTAGTATTATTTGAATAAAACACCCTATAAAACCTTTTAAAAACCTCTTTAAAAGGTTTTATTACGCTATAAACAAAATAAATAGAAATATTATATGCTATTTCTATTTATCTATCGGACAAACGCTTCCGAAAATTTTTAAACCTTTTAAACGTATAATTATAAATATAAACATTTTATGGAAGGAGTTTTTTTCATGATTTCCAATGAAAGGTATCCATCTACAGTAATAGAAATTCTTAGAATCCTCTATTTTTCAGAGGGACTTCAACCATCCAGCGTTATCCGTTCTCAATTGGAAGAACGAGGATTTGAGCTCGACTCTAGAACTGTTCGCTATCATCTTTCCAATATGGAAGACGATGAACTGATAAAACGGAAAGGAAATAGAGGCGCTTTACTTACTGAAAAGGGGACAAAGGAAGCGAAGATGCTCTTTGTTTTCGATAGGATTGGGACTCCTTCTTTCGAGACAGAAAAGCTCTCTTCTCAATATTCTTACGATAAAAAGAAAAAGAAGGGACGTATCGTAGTGAATTGTCTGCTTTTGGAACAAAATAAAGTAAAAAAAGCCTTGACAGAACTTCGAAAAGTTATAAAAAACGATGTTTTTGTTTCGCCGCTCGTTGGGCTTATTGCAGAGCCAAGGCAAATTTGGAATTGTGATATTTCTCAAGATTATGTTGGACTCGTATGTGTCTCTTCCAGAAACTACGACATTATCCTTCAAAAAATGGGCATTTATATTGAAACGACGGCCACAGGTTTATATCGTCTTGAAAATCAATCCCCTCGTGGCTTTACCGAAATTATATCGCATACAGGAACAACCCTGAGCCCTGGGGAAATACTTATCCGCGGGAAATACACATCTGTAAGCCAATTGACAGAAAAAGGGAATGGTCTGGTAACCGCCGCAATTAAAACATTTCCGTCTTTTTTGTATAAAGAGCTTCAAGCTGCACTGGAAGATCTTGACCCTTCTATTTTCTCAGGCCTTCTTTACCATAGCGGACTTATCCCTCCCTCATATCGCATTAGCTCAAGGGATCGGAATAAAGGATTCATGGTCATTTATGGCGGAGCCAACCTCTTTGCGCCTCTTATAGAGAAGGGCATTACTACCGACCTTTCCATTGCCAGCGGTTTATACGAGGCTGAAAAATTAACTACTATAGAGACACTATTCGAATCTCTACCTAAATATATCTAACTTTTGATACGCCGTCTGGCATCTGGTACCTCGCATGAAGGGGCGCACTCAACCAGACGGCGTATACGCTACCGAGGCAATTCTATATAAAAGCTGAGGCCATGTTCCTGAAAACCCAACTTCCGGTAAAGGTCGTGAGCTTCTTCTCTCTTGATATTGCTAGAAAGAGTTAACTTATAACATCCCTTTTCCATAGCCAATTCCATGGCTCTTTTCATAATCATAGTACCGATCCCTCTATGACGATAATCTTTATCTACCACTACATTTCCAACTACAGCAAAAGGCGATCCGCTATGTCCTAAATTCTCTGCTACTAAGAGACTAAAAACACCGACTACATACTTATGATCATCAAGAGCAACAAAAAACTTGTAATAAGAGTACTGTTCCATTTTGTACCAAATATGTTTTGCTTCTTCAAAGGATATGTAAGATTCGGAATCCAGCTCTTTTAAAAGATCCAATATCCGGCCAAGATCCTGAGTCACCGCTTCTCGTATAACCATCTCTGCCCCTCCTCTTCCTATCCTCTTTTACGTAAAGAGGTCTTTCGTACTATACGAAAGAACCACCAACGGTCCCCCGCTTTAAAACTTTTTAGTTTTAGCGAATAAAAGAATTTCTACTTTTTATTAAGGCATCTTTTAACCACTGGGGGTGCATCGGCATTAAATCTGAAGGCAATTCCTGAGGGCTAAAAAAGTTTACATCTAGAGTTTCAACCCCTCTTCTTTTTATGTGCCCCCCTATTAATTCACACTCAAAACAGATGGTTATAAAGTGAGACGTACACTTATTTGGATAGCATATAATTTGTGAGAAAGGATCTGAATAAACACCAATAAGCCGCTTTACTCGCACCCTCAGCCCTGTCTCTTCCAATATTTCTCGAACAATGGCCTGGTCCACCCTTTCTGCGGGTTCTACATGTCCTGAAGGAATGCCCCATAGTTCATTATCAGCTCTTCTCATTAAAAGAACTCGTCCTTGATCATCAAAAACTATGCCTGCTACTCCTGGTTCCACTTTTTCTGGCCAAGGAAAAGAAGGTAAAGACCACTTTTTTATAAGCACCTGAGGGTTAAAAAGATCTATAAGAGAGTGAATACGAGCATCAGCATTTCTAAAGTCTTTTTCAAAGGGGAAAGGCATGTGATCCCCCATAAGAATAGCAGAAATTCCAGCTTGATGAGCCCCTAAAATGTCTACTTCAGGGCTATCTCCTATCATCACAACTCGATCAGAAGATACCGTCTGCATCGCTTCGTAAAACATAGGCGGATAAGGTTTACCAATGACAACAGGATTTTGTCCACAAGCGACTCGTAATGCTTCTACCACAGCTCCTACAGCCGCAAGAGGACCATACGCAGAGGGAAATGTTTTATCTACATTAGTAGCCACAAAAAGAGCGCCGTTACGAATAGCAAGAGCTGCCCTCCTTAATTCCCTCAACGTAATAGCGTCTCCCCAACCAGTCACAACTGCGTCACAAGGTAATTGATCCACTATGCTTATTCCTGCCTGTTCTATCTCCTTTTTTAAAGGCTCATCGCCTAATACCCATACTTTAGAAACTCCCTTCTTTGCTAAAAAACGTGCAGTAGCCCAACCAGAAGTCACTATTTCTCTCTCATCAGCCTCAATACCCATTCTGTTCAAACGTTGAGCGATAAAGTTTCTCCCCGTGGGATTGTTCGTCAGGAATCGAACAGACTTGCCTATTTTTCTTAACCTATCTAGGGCTTCTATGGCACCATATGTCGGTTCTCTACTAATATAAACGACTCCGTCAAGATCCAAAAAGAATACGTCAAACAATTCAGCAATCATATTTCATCCTCCCAATATATGCCTTACATTGCGCGTTATCATCTTTATTGTATGTCTCTTCTCACCTCATAAAGATCGTTTCTTCATCTGAGATGTTTATGAGGGTGAACTCCCATAGTGAGGGCATGTATACCCTCCACATAGTGAATAAACGTTATATATGCCTCTACAAACTCACGGCCAGCTTCTAGAGAATTTTCAGCGTGACCTTTTAACTCCCACGCTCGATGAAACTTTTCTTCTATAGCCCGTTTCACGTGGTCTGGCATACGTGTTGAAAGTTGAGACACATCTCCCGTATCAAGGGCTTCATCTGCTAATCGAATCACAGGTGGAACTGTATCACTTGACTTTAACCCTTCGTATGGTTCTCCCTCAGAAGCTCTATGAATTCTCACTAAAGTCTCGAAAAAAAATCTCTCAGCTACCTCTTTAGCATCCATCCCCAAGGTTGAGACTTTCCGAGCAAGTTCAAAGGCTTTTCGAACTTCCTCTTCATCATCGTGCCGAACCCATTTCAATGCATGCAAAACATTTCCATCGGCCAAAGCCTTTCGAGCTGCCTGTACTACAGGACCATCTAACGTGTCACAATGGGCTTCCACTCTACGGGTTTTCAACAAAAGAGTAGTAACAACACCTACACCGATAATAACTACCAAACTTATGCTCATATTCCTCTCCTCCTCATTTTTTATTTATATTATTTACTACTAGATAGTCACCACTAAGAGAAGCCACCATCTCGATACGCTTAAGGTACTCCAGTCAAGGAGAAAGATATACAATATAGGCCTTTCCATCGGAAAAGAAGGGATCTCCTATAAAATTTTTACCTAAAACTGGGTCGACAAGTTGTATTTTCTTAAACTGGCTAACATGCCCATAATCCTGAAGGTTTTGAAAAAGATATTCTCTTTCTGAGTCAATATTAGGTTCTATATGATGAGTAATGCCCCATTTAATGCCACTGTCAAAACTAGCTGTTCCTACAAATAAAAAGTTACCTTCCTTCGACACGTAACCTGTATTCCAAAAACGAGCATGGTGTCTTCTACGAACACTTCTCTTTTCTGTAGGTTTTTGAAAACCTAAATCATTAACATCCTCATTCCAGAAAGATGGGGTCATTGGAGCTGTATCATATTCAGAATTAGAGAGTGCTGACCAAGCCACACGATATAAAGAAATAAAATTAACCTTATCGGCAACAAACCAACCAGCATCTCTGAAAATAGTTATTAAATGTTGAGGATCTTCAACATACAATATAAAGCTAATAGGCTCCTGCCGCCCCCCCGTTATTGTCTCACTCCAACAAGGGAAAGAATCGCTCGTGAAAAAAGGCGCTTCTTCAAAATGCATCACTTTTGGAGCTTGCAAAGGCGTTTTTAAAATAGTTATTTTTGAAGGATAATAAAAGAATCCCATTAATACATAAAACACGATGAAAAAGAGACCGCTGAGGCAGGAATAACGTTTAGCGTGTTTAGAAAAATGTTTTTTCAATTTTTGACTTCCTGCCGAAATTTGCTCTAAAAAACTCACTGAAATAATCAACCACATTAAACCGATTAAATACCCACCATAAACATCGCTTGCATAATGTACTCCAAAATAAAGACGGCTAAAACCGATTGCTAAAACAACAAGAAGTGCTCCAGAAAAAATATCTACTTTCTTTTTCCATTCATGGGTAATCCGTATTAACGCGTAGGCTACAAAGCCATAAAGAGCTACAGCTGAAGAAGCGTGGCCACTTGGAAAAGAGAAAGAATGCTCCAGATACATAGCAACATCTGGCCTTGGACGATGGAAAGCCATTTTGCCTAATGTAGTAAAAAGTTGACTTCCAGCTAAGGTCAACCATAAAGGCAAGATAAAGTTGTTCTTCCCCCAAAACCATGCAATCAGACTTAAAGTAAAAGCCAAACTTATTACTATAAAAGCATTGCCTAGTAGGGTAATCCAAAAGAAAATACGACTTAAAAAGGGATGACGAAGCAAGGTAACAAAATGTGCTATACGAATATCGGCGGCAAAAACAGGCTCTGAAGTAACAACGTCTTCAATAATGCCGAGTAAAAGGATCACTATGTAGAAAAACGAAATGGAAAGAACGGTAAGCGGCAATCCACTAAAAACTCGTCGATCAAAACGCCTCTGTATAAAACTTAAAAGATGGGGATGATTTTCGACGAACTGCTCTATCTCAGGGTTCTTCCTTATGGCATTCGCCGCAGCTATCCTTATATCTTTTAAAAACCTCAATATATATTCACCATATAGCAGCATAAATTTTTTTACCATATGAAACAAAAAGAAAAGGAGGCAAAAACCACCAATCCAAAACCATATAGAAGTACCCCAAACTTCTACTATCTGCCAAACTCTTCCTATCATTACACCACCATAAAGGGAGCTTCCCGCCCATAAAAAAGTCCCTATAAAATCCCATAGCAAAAAAAGGACTGGTGGCATTTTTTTAAACCCGGCGATAAAAGAAATAAATATGCCTTTAGGAACCATAAATCTAGATAAGAGAAGTGCCTTTTTTCTGTTATTTTCAAAAGATAAGCGGTTTTTCTGATAAAGAGAACGCACAACAAGAAAACGTTTCCTCACAATATCTTTCTCTGAAAGTCTTCCCCATAAAAAGCTAACACTGTCACCCATCAGAGCACCCAGCAAGGCACAAACAAAAAGAGCATGGAAATTTGAACTCCACCTTGAAGCAAAAAAACCAACGAGACCTAAAATAACTGTTCCTGGGAAAAATAAGCCCATAAAAGTAAAGTCGTCTAAAAAAGAGACAAGTACAATAAAACCATTAAGTAGAATAGAGTAATGGTTCATAAGCATAAAAAGCCTCCTTTTTATTCATATGCCTTCTCCCAAGATATAGTCGACTATATGAGAAGCTGCATGAGGGTAAGATATAGTTCCAGCCCGCCCTCGCATATCTTCTAATCTAAAAGGTTGGTCATAAAGTTCTTCTACTATATCCGCCACCTCTTCCTCTGTTTTAGCCAATATTCCAGCTCTCTGTTGTTCTATATAATTGGCATTTTCGGTTTCTTGATAAGGGATGGGATCAAACATCAATATAGGAACTTTTTTGACTAAGGCTTCACTAATTGTAAGCCCTCCTGGCTTTGTCAAAATAAGGTGAGCAACAGACAAAAAATCATTCATATTATCCACAAAACCGTATTTTTTTAAGGAAATTTTTTCGCTCGAGTTAAAGTGTTCTAACTTTCCAAGGAGATCTTTATTTCTACCAGCTATAAGAATAAGATTCATTTCCATATTCGAACGAAACAACTTTTCAAGTATTCGTGTAACATGAATATCGGGGATAGCGCTCATTACAAAGAGCAAGGTAAAACGGGATTGGGGCAGACATAGATTCTTCCAAATATTTTTTTTTGTCACTTCGGTTAGAAATTTTTGTTCTATAGGTATGCCTGTCTTTAAAATCCGTTCGTTCTCTACACCAAGAGATAAAAGACCTTTTTCTACTACAGAACTGGCTACAAAATATTTTTCTACACCTTCATTGCACCACATTTTATGGAAGCCATAATCCGTAACCACCACGTAGAGTTTCCCTTTATATACTCCATTTTTTTTAAGGTTAGATAAGACATTGGCAGGGAAAAAATGAGTGCATATAGCAGTCATTGAAGGATTATCCCGCATATACTGAACAAATCCCTCCACATTAAGCATACTCATATAATCAATAAATTGAACAACGTTGCTGTCCCCTCTAGATTGATCAGTAAGTCGAAATACTCCCTTCAAAGCAAGGTGAGCATGCTCGCTTATAATATCGTACCCGCTGCTGTAGACCCATTTAAAGAACCTATTTGAAAAGACAAGAATATCGGTAAGTACATTCGAAACGTGCCTCTCATCAAAAACTTCTCGTAAAGCGACGGCAGCCGCTTTATGCCCAGCTCCAGCATAAACATAAAACAAACCTACTGGCCTTATGGACATATATAAAACTCCCCCTCTCCTTCCTCTTCTCTCTTCTACCCCCAAATATCCCCCCGAAGACTTTCTGTTTTTTATTGACGAGAGAAAAAACTAAAAATACAATAACAAAAAGTCTGATTTTTTTCATGAAACCACGGTCGCATAAATCTTTTATAAAATAATTCTCTGTTATCTATCATTTAGATTTCTTGAACAAAAGGGGAGGCAAAGGAGGAAAAGCTGCAAATGAAAAAGATTGTTCAGTTTATCATATTTTCGATTTTTTTGATGTGGGCACCTTCTATTATTTTTGCTCACCCACCACAAAGCATTATTTTGGAATGGGATGATGTAAATAAAACACTCTTAGTATATGTAACTCACTTCGTAGATAATCCTCAACGCCATTTTATTAAAAAAATTCGTATTGAGGTAGAAGGGAAACTTCTAGAGGAAAGAACGTATACCGATCAAAAAGAGTTCGGCGGACAAAAAGATATTTTTAAAATAGATTCTACGTTAACCCCCAAAAAGATAACAGTAATTGTAGAGTGCAACCTCTTCGGGTCTATGAGGAAAGACTTGGAGCTATAAATTTATAGCTTACAAGCCAACCTTTTCCCTTTTCTATTTCTATTAAACTTTAGTATTGATTTCACAAGAACTCAATGGTAATATTCAATAGTGCATGCACATGATAAAAAGTAATAAGATTTATTCCATTATTAGGGAGGTTGGCTATCCTATGAAATTACGTTCTTTAAAAGCACACGGCGTGTGCTTGTCATCCTTTGTTTTTGTAATTGCCCTATTTGTTTTTTTTATGAACGTCCCTCTTTATGCTGCAGAAGAAGTCCCTATTATTCACTTTGCATGGGATTTTGATCTTCATGCGGGAGCTCTTCTTGTGGCTACAGCTCGAGGAGAAGCTTTTAAAGATAGTGGCGTTTATTTGAAACCTCTTGTAGAAAAACAGCAATATGAACTTTATAGTAACGGGGAAAAACTAGCACTTCTTGAAATGGTGGTAACAAAGGGGAGCTCTGAATCAGCTGTTCTACTCGGTCAGAAAAGAATCAATTGCTGCGTCAACTCTATAACAGGAATGATGTTTGCCCGCGATCAGGGAACGCCCGTACAAATTTTATGTCCAATTCACGTAGATGGGATTGGTCTTGTTTTCCCCCCAAAGACAGATTTTTACGGATGGGATGCTGTAGAAAAATATATTAAGGAATCGAAAACTCCAGTTCGCTTAGGGTATCATTCTCCTGCCAGTGCCCCACGCGTTGTTCTCGAAACAGCCTTGAAGAGAGCTGGTTTGAAAGTGACAGAAAATCCGAATGACTTTGATGCTGAAGTTTTACTTGTAGATCTAAAAGGGTCAAGAAATTTATTGCCAGCTTTTACAGGAAGTCAGGTAGATGGATGGGTCGGTCCGTCTCACTATCCTGAAACAGCAGAGGTTCAAGGAATAGGAAAGATCGTGTTGAACCTAAAAGACTTTCCTCCACAAGGTCAGTGGTACGATTTCCCCTGTTGTACGCTCGCCGCACGGGAGGACTCTATTAAAGCGCATCCAGAAATCTACCAGGCACTGACACAACTCCTCCACAACAGTGCCAATTGGGCTATGGAAAACAGAAGAGAAGCTGCAAAAATAAATGCTGATATTATTGGTATTCCACAAGAAGCTGTAGAAGCAGCTACCATTGTGTTCACAACCACTCCTACAGAGAAATGGATGGAAGGGGTTAAATTGTACGTAGACGTATTAAACGATCTCGGCAAGTTTAATGGCGAAATGAAGGGTAAAGATTTTAATGATATACGGAATTTTTTCTTTGACTTTAGCTTTATTAACAAAGTGAAATAAAAGAATGAGGGGGGATCCCCCCTCATTCTCAAGAAAAAACAGGAGTGATTGAAATGAAAAAATTCGCCATCAAAACCGGATTTTCTCTTATTTTACCCTTCTCAGTCTTGCTCATGTGGGGACTCCTTGCTAATAATGTTGCTAATCCCATGATTCTTCCATCATCGACGGATGTTTTAAAACAATTTCTCGCTCCTGAAGAAAGCCTTATAGGTCTTGGCTCTCTAATGACAAATATTGCGGTTAGCCTTATTCGTGTACTCCTTGGATATATAACTGCAGTATTCATAGCTCTTCCCCTTGGCATTCTTATGGGATACAACAACAAAGTATACTATTTTTTTAATTCATTTATAGGCCTCTTCCGTCCAGTCCCACCTATAGCTTGGGTCCCTTTAATTTTGGCTTGGCTTGGATTATCCAGCTTCGCTACTCTTTTTGGTGTTCGACAGGGTCCTTGGTACGTGTATCTCAGTAATTTTAAATTATCCATGGTCTATATTATTTTTCTGGGAGCTTTCTTCCCCATTATTACTAGTGCTATCCATGCTGTAAAAAACGTTCCCCAAACCTATATTGATTCTGCCCGCGTACTCGGTGCCGGGAAAACAGATATTTTTAAGAAGGTTCTTCTTCCTGGAGCTGCTCCTACTTTAATGAACGGCATGAGAACCGGGTTAGGTTCTGCTTGGAGTTGTCTCGTTTCCGCCGAAATGTTACCCGGAAGCTTGTCTGGCGTGGGATATCTTATAACTCACGCATATGAGCTTGCTCGTGTCGACATCGTCATTACAGGTATGATTTGCATTGGCGTTATTGGCGCCCTGCTCGATCTTGGATTTAGATATATGGAAGAAAAGAGATTTGCTTGGCAGCATGTAGCTAAATAGGAGAGAATTATGATACCAATTATCCACGTAAGAAGTCTCAGAAAAACATTTTCTACGAGTCAGAGCGAAAAAATATGTGCACTTGTAGATATTAACCTCGAAATACAGAAAAATGATTTTGTCTGTATAGTAGGCCCATCTGGATGTGGCAAATCCACACTGTTGCGCATTATAGCTGGCCTAGAAAAAGCAACTTCCGGAGAAGTCTCTTACCAAGGGGAGTTAATCTCATGTCCAGGAAGAGAGCGTGGGATGGTTTTTCAGGAATACTCACTTTTCCCCTGGCGTAATATACTCGATAATATCGGCCTTGGTTTGGAATTTGCAGGAAAATCCACTGAAGAAAAACAGCAGAAAAGTATGGAGTACCTTAAACTTGTGGGACTTGAGAAATTTGGGAAAGCTTTCCCCCATGAGCTTTCTGGAGGGATGCGCCAAAGAGCCGCTATAGCGCGGGCTCTGGCTAATGATCCTGAAGTGCTCCTTATGGATGAACCCTTTGGAGCATTAGATGCTCATACGAGAATTTTGCTTCAACAAGAACTCCTTCGCATATGGGAAGCTCATAAAAAAACAATTCTTTTTGTAACTCACAGCGTAGATGAAGCAGTGTTTCTTTCCGATAAAATTGTTCTCATGAGTGCCAGGCCAGGTGAAATAAAAAGAATTATAAACATAAATATACCAAGGCCTCGAAAGCGATCTGACCCTACTTTCGGAACTCTCACATATGAAATTCTCAACATGTTGAACAAGGAAATAGTTTTACAGTAACGCCTCATGATCTCCCCTTCAGATAAGCCACTCTATCCCCAGAGCGGCTTATCTTATTTATCACCTAAAATAACAAAATGAGATACCCTTTCTCCTATTCTCGTCTCTATAAGCTCTCCTTTTTCACTTTTTATTCTTGGGTTTAAGGGAGTAATAACAGCCCTTCCCACAATATGCGAATATTCTTTCCCTTCCTCTAAAAAGCGAAATCTCCAGACGTTGTGCAGGAAAATAGGCATGCCATAATACTCTCCAATGTAAAGCATAACATGCCCTGGCATAGTCGCTAAAGTACGAAAAGGAATGCCCTCTTCTTTTATTCGCTTTTCCTTTAGACATACTGAAAGATTTTGTACATCTATTTTTTGCCCTATTTGCCCCTGAGCTTTTGAATTTCTTGGAAGCCAAATGCCAAATACTGTAAAAAAATCTCGAGTTGTGGCACTGCAATCTCGTTTTAAATTTAATCCGCCCCACCCATAAGACTCCCCTATAAATTGAGACGCAATAAAAGCGGCGTTCCATTTTGTCATGGGAAAAGGTTTGGCAACAGCAGCTTTTTTATCTAAAGACACGCTCCTGAAAAGAGCATTTCCCCCGCTTCCTCGAATGGCTATTAATACCTCGTAGCAATCTGCCAAAGTTCTGTCTCGGGAAATAGGCAATATAGTTCCCACTTTAGACAGAGCATAAAAAACTCCTTCACTATCGAGAAGAGGAACATTATCTTTCACTACTACACATAAACTATGTTTTTTCCATTCCTCAATCTGAGCCTCTGAAATCCAAGCCAAACGACGTATATCCATCCATCCAGAAGCAGTGGAGGCATTAACGAAAGCCCACATGCCATCTTTTGAGATATGAGAGACAAAAAGGGGTTCTCCTGGTTGAACAGTAGAGTTTTGAAGGTAGTCGAAGGGATACCCTTCTCCAGGCTCATCGAAAGAATAAAAAAGAGGATCCTGTGTAGGGAAAACTCGCAGGTCCGCCTCTTCCACACTTATGGCCTTACGATTGAGAGTACCAAAAGATTCAATAGAAGCATTATCATGCTGAACTCCAAACCATTCCCTTGATCGAGGCTGCCGATTTTCCCCAAAAACTTTTCTTCTGGAAAAAGCCCGAAATCCCCAAAGCAGCAAATCTACACCCCCGACAGGTTTATCTTGGGACCATGGAGCGAAAAATTTCTCATCAAAATAACGGTTACATGCCATTTGTTTTTCTTCACTTATAAGGCGCTCTGAATAATCCCTAGAAATAGTACAAAAAGGGCTCTGACTCATAAATTCTAGGCCAGAAACATTTTTATCTGCTCCGCTAGCTTCTGCTGAGCAAACAATAAGAAAAGCAAAAATAAAAAGAGACACGACACAAAAGAGCACAATAAAAAGGGGGGGTAACTTGTTAATAGACACATATAATTTATTCATCAGTTTTGGTCAACTCCTTCTCTCCCTTTGAAAGGATTAGCAACGTCGTTAAAATATTTTTTATCATACTATCTCACTCTACAGACTGTTTGTGTGTGATAAAAGTCTATTTGACTTCTATAATTTTCCATGATATAAGTTTTAACAATATTCAGCTAGTTTGGAGGATCTAATCAAGATGTTGAAATTGCAAAAGATTGCTTCTTCTAACTGCTTTTTGGGATATTATTACGCCAGCGTGGGACCCTACTGGAGGGCCGACGCCTAGAGCGTGTTGGCTTTTACCAGGGCCGGGTTCCCTACTCATAGGGAGCTTGGCCCTTTTTTTATGCTTTTAACTACAAGAAAAGGTGGAGATAACAAATGGATGATATTAAGGAACAAGTCTTGCAGCAACTTCAACGCGTAGTACAAAGGGTCTGGGATTCTAATAGCTTATATAGGCGCAAAATGGAAGAATTAAATATTCTTCCAGAAGACATTAGATCTATGGACGATTTTAAAAAACTCCCCCTTACCACGAAACAGGATTTACGAGACTCCTACCCTCTCGGCATGCTAGCATGTCCCAAAGAACAGGTTGTAAGACTTCACGCTTCTTCAGGCACTACAGGAAAACCTACCTTCGTTCCTTACACTCAAAAAGATATAGACATGTGGAGAAAATGCATGGCAGAACGTCTAGAAACAGCTGGCGTAAGATCTAGCGATGTATTCCAAATTATTCTCGGTTACGGCCTATTTACCGGGGCTCTCGGTTTTCATTATGGAGCAGAGCAATTAGGTGCCATGGTTATTCCTTCTGGTGGAGGTTTTACAGATAGACAACTCCTCCTCATGGAAGATGCTGGAACCACTGTCTTTACTAGCACCCCGTCCTATGCTCTCTACTTAGCAGAGCGTATAGAGAAAGAAAATCTTCGAGCTCGTCTTCGCCTGAGATTAGCCATTCTCGGGGGAGAAGCTTGGACTGAAGATTTAGGAGAGCAGATAGAGAATATGTTAGGGGTTACTGTTATAAACTCTTATGGACTATCTGAAATTATGGGGCCTGGAGTAGCGATGGAATGTCCCGAAAAACAAGGCATGCACTTTAATGAACAGCATTTTTATATAGAAACTATAGACCCCAAGAGAGGCACCCCTCTTCCTGATGGAGATTTAGGCGAGATGGTTGTTACGACCTTGACTAAAGAAGCTTTCCCCCTTGTTCGGTATCGCACAAGAGACCTTTCGTCGCTGCGCACGGAGCCTTGTCCATGCGGACAAAAAGGGAAACGCATCAATCGTGTCGCTGGAAGAAATGACGACATGCTCATTATTCGCGGCGTAAATATTTTTCCTTCTCAAGTAGAAGTGGCTCTCGCCCATGTAGGGGGGATTACTCTTCACTACCGCATTGAAGTCTGTGACCGTAATGGTATGCCCGATCTAACAGTTGTTTGTGAATCCCAAAACCTTCTTGCTGAAACAGAAAAGAAACTCTTAATGGAACAGGCTATTTGCGTTCTGAAAGAGAACCTAGGCATTCGAGTAAACGTACGAATAGAAGATCCCGAAGCCCTTGGCAGACATGAAGGGAAAGCTCTTCGAGTGCTTCACGTGGCTTAATGTTAGAAACAGAAAATACAAAGGAGATAACTATCATGGCGAAATCAAATGAAAAAAAAGCTTCTCTGACTAGAATAGACAAAAGATACGATCCCAAGGAAAATGAATTTGATTTTGAGGGACTTTCCTTCGCCTATCGAGAGGTTTTAAAGAATGAGCAACGATAGCGTTTATGGTTATAAAAGGCCGCTCGAAAATGAACGATCTAACGAGATCCTTTCGAGCGGTCTTACCACTGTTCTTCTTCAAACAGAAACACGCATCTGCTCTAATTCATCACTATACAGTACGGTTATTTTTAGCCCTTCACCGACGCTCCTAACGAAAAGGCCTCGTTTAAGGCATCCTGATTTTGAGCAACAGGCAACAACTCGGAACAAGCCCCAACGACCCCACCAAAATCCATTTCTAGCCAATCACAAATATCAACATACATTTTCTCAACAAGTTCTGGACCTAAATTAGGTAACTCCCCCCCATAAGTCATAACAAGAAAGATTTTTTTACCTTTAAGTTTCTCATAATCCGCTGCATACAAGCGGTCCATAAATAACTTCAACTGGGCCGAGATATTCCACCAATAGATAGGTGTAGCTAAAACAAGAACATCTGCCTCATATACTTTGGAATACAAGGAGCTCATATCATCATCAATAACACAAGGGGCACCTTGCTTTCGCTTACAGGCATTACATGCTGTACATGGAGCTATATGTAAATCGTGAAGAAAAACAGTCTCCGCTACAACTTTTTTTGAAGCGGCTCCCTCTACAAACTTCTCCAATAACGCTGCTGTGTTTCCCTTTCTTCTAGGACTTCCTAACAGAGCAAGTATTTTCATTACTTATCACCTCCATAGAAACACTTAAAAAAGTATATCATTTAGGGCCCTTGACAGAACACTAAGGATATTGCTATGGTATCTCCATGAAAAAAACAATGAAACATCTCAGAGATTTTAATTCTATCAATAAGTTCTGGTGGTGGCGCTGTTAGCGCCGCCGCAGGTATGGCCTGATTTTTCAGGGGCTGCGGGGCAAAAAACCGCAGCCCCTTTTCTTTTGATCTATCGCTATCTTTTACAGAGTTCGAAGAAAGGGGCTTCTTCCCAAAAAGGAAGAGGTCCCTTTTTTTATATAAAACAAGGGAGGTATTGTTCATGAAACAGAATAAGAAAGGATTCTTTGGAGAATATGGTGGTAGTTTTGTGTCGGAAGCATTGCAATCTCGCCTCAATGAGCTGGAAAAAGCTTATGAGGACGCCCGTCATGATCAATCTTTTGCCGAAGAATTTACAACGACTTTAAAAGAATATGTGGGGAGGCCATCGGCTCTTACAGAGTGTAAAAATATATCAAAATACTTTGGGGGAGGACGACTATTTCTGAAACGAGAAGATCTCAATCACACTGGCGCCCACAAAATAAATAATGCGTTAGGACAAGCTCTTCTAGCTAAACGTATGGGGAAAAAGGAACTCATAGCAGAGACAGGTGCTGGAATGCACGGCACAGCCAGTGCCACCGTAGCGGCTCTTATGGGAATGAAGTGCACTGTATATATGGGAGCTCTTGATGTAGCTCGCCAAGCCCCGAATGTAGCCCGTATGAAAGTATTAGGAACAGAAATTATAGCTGTAGAGGAAGGACAGAAAGCTCTTAAAGAAGCCGTTGATGCAGCTCTGAAAGCTTTTGCAGAACGACCTGAAACTTTCTATTTGTTAGGTTCAGCTGTAGGACCTCATCCTTATCCTACTATGGTTCATGATTTTCAAAGTATTATCGGTAAAGAGGCAAGACAACAATTTCTGGACCGCGAAGGTACATTACCAAACTATGCTTTGGCCTGTGTAGGTGGTGGAAGTAACGCTATTGGTCTTTTTGCAGGTTTTCTCAACGACTCGGACGTGAAGTTGTTCGGAGTGGAACCAGCCGGGAAGGGGTTGGCCTCTGGGGAGCATGCAGCTACATTGTCTGTAGGGAAACCATCTATTATTCATGGGTTCAAGAGTTACGTACTTACAAAAGAAAACGGGGAACCAGCCAATGTATACTCTATATCAGCAGGGCTTGATTATCCTGGCGTTGGCCCAGAACACGCCTATTTGAAAGACAGCGGTCGGGTAAACTATGTGTCTGTCACAGATCAAGAAGCCATTGATGCCTTTAAACTGCTCTGCCAAAAAGAAGGGATCATCCCCGCTCTTGAAAGCTCTCATGCGTTAGCCTACGCTTTTAAACTACTTCCCAAACTTACCCGGAGGGAAAGTATCCTCGTCAATCTTTCTGGGCGAGGAGACAAAGATATGGATGCGATCCTTCCTCTTCTTAAATGAAAGAAACTTTAACGGCACGTTCTCGCATTATGAACGTGCCGTTTTCTCATTTATAAAGCGAGAAGAAAGAGTACGAAGCCACGTCATCATATGTTGAAAAAGTCTGCTTCGATACTGCTCCGGCAAAGAAATAATACGAAACCATCTTGTTATAATAAGGTCCGTAGCAACCTCTTCCAAACGTCCATCTAATAATTCCTCCTCTACTGCCATACGTGAAAGACAGCTCAACCCCATACCAGCCTCTACTGCTCGCTTAATAGCCTCAGTGTGCCCAATCTCTTGTACGTTATGCAAGCGAATGTTTTTATGAGTCAACGCTGCTTCAAATGTACTCAAAGTACCAGAACCTCGCTCTCTCAAAATCCATTGTTCATTAGCTATCTCTTTTACAGAAACCACGGGACGAGCCCCAGCAAAAGAATGGGAAGGCGACGCTATTATCACCAGTTCATCCCGAAGCCATTCTTCTTCATATAAGTCACAGCCGTCTATAGCTCCTTCCACTAGGCCTATATCCAGAGCCCCCTCTCGAACAAGATTTGCAATTTCTTTAGTATTGCCTACATTTAAAGTCACCTTTACTTGGGGATTTTCCTCGCAGAAAATCTTCAGCCACGAAGGGAAAAAATAATTTCCTATAGTTGTACTACACCCTATGAAAAGTTCCCCTGTTAAATCTCCTTCTTCACTTTTAGCCATATCCACTAATTCTCTAGCTGAAGCAAGAATCTTCTCTGCTTCAGGAAACAGCATCCGCCCACGATCATTTAAAACCAGCCCTCTTCCTACTCGATGAAAAACAGGGCCTCCTATAATTCTTTCGAATTCTCTTAAAGCCATACTCGCCGCTGATTGACTTATAAAAAGTGTTTTAGCAGCCCTCGTTAAATTTTCATAACGCGCTATTTGCACAAAAATTTCTAATTGGCGAAATGTCATTATTTCCATACTTAAACCTCATTCATCATTTTTATTGATTGAAATTATCATAATAATAAGCTGGAATCAATAATACAGTCTGGTTATAGTATGTTGCATCTACGTTGGAATTTATCATAATTTAAAGGGGTTATACTTTGATGATAATACTTCAATCTCCATATTTCTGGATCATAACAAGCTTAGCATTAACTCTCTTAACAAAGTCTCTTGCCATTGCTCTCTGTTTTGGAAGTGCCATTGCTCTTTTATGGGGAAATCCTGCCAAAAAAGTTACGGGGATGCTGTCAAAATATCTTCTGCAACTTGCTGTTATTCTCTTTGGGTTCGGTTTGCAGCTTAATGTTATATTGAAAGTCGGCTATTCTTCCATAGGCATTACTTTTTTCAGCATTTCCACAACACTTTTTCTAGGTTGGGTTTTAGGAAAATTATTTAAAGTGGAGCGGAGTGTTTCTATTCTCATCAGCAGTGGTACGGCTATTTGCGGTGGAAGCGCTATTGCAGCTATGGCTCCTGCTATTGGTGCGTCTCAGGGACAAACCGCTATTGCTATGGCTGTGGTCTTTTTACTCAACGGAATTGCCCTTCTCGTCTTTCCCCATTTGGGGCACCTTATAGGCCTTAATCAAGCTGACTTCGGGGTGTGGGCCGCATTGGCTATTCATGATACAAGCAGCGTAGTAGGGGCAACCGCTATTTACGGAGCAGAGGCTCTGGCTATTGGCACAACTATAAAACTCACACGTGCCCTATGGATATTACCCCTTTCTTTTTTAGGGGCGAAGCTTAACAAAAGTGATAGCAAGGCAAAGGTGCCGTGGTTCTTATTTGGCTTCCTTCTTGCAGCTCTGATCCGTTCCCTCTTCCCAGGGATGGAGGACCTATGGCATCTGTTGGCTATAAGCGGTAAAAAGCTTATGGTTACAACTCTCTTTTTTGTTGGAGCCGGTCTCACTAGAGAAGATCTAAAAAAAATAGGCGGAGGATCATTGCTGAAAGCAATAACATTATGGATTCTTGTTTCCCTTATCTCTCTTACCGTAATAAGACTGGGGCTCATTAAGCTCCCAGTCTAATGTATGACAACACTCAATACCGGTCTGCAGTAGCTGCTTAAGCTCGACGCCTAGTTTAATTTATGTCAACATTGAATTGAAACCTCTTTTAAGAAAGAGAAGAGAAGTATATTCCCCCCTTAATATAATAAAAAAAGCCAGGGAAAAATCCCTGGCTTTAAATATCACTTTAAACAAAACCCTACGCTTCTACCGAACCGTCCGACATAGAAAGGGAAAATACTACCGCCAAACTTGCCAAAATTAAAAATAAGGACATTACAATCACCTCTTATATCCCACTCAAAACCTTTATACCCTATCAAACAAGTATAGTAAAATTTTACTCCCGATGAGCAAACATGTCAATAGTGTTTGCTAAATAAAGTACAAATTATTGATATTTTATTTTAAAATTTATTACAATATTGGTCAACTTTTTATCTAACAATAATACTATACATTTATAAAATTCTACTGGGGTTTCCAAAGGTCCCTCTGTCATAGAACCTTTTTAACATGCATGTGTGTCAGAATATCTCCCACTAAAAATACAGTCCTATGAGTCTCCTTACATAGCGGAACCAATCATATCCTTACTAATAGTGCCGATCATTATTGCTCTTTCTTCTTTTATCCTCGCGTTTATTAAAAATTTTTTCAAAGCATATTTTCACGAATCTTATTGACATATTATATATCTAGACACTATGATGCATACAGTGACATGATTTCATGTGTGCTTTATTACGTAATCTAAAAAATAGGAGGGGGATCTTATGACTCAAAAATCAAAAGAAGTCAAAGAAAAACAACTCGCTCCACTTGGTCTATCGTTAGGCACATTTGCCCTTTGCGCATTCGTCATTGGTTTTTCCATTATGAAACTAGGCGTTGATGCTCATATTCCCATGGTCATTGCCGCCACGATCTGTGCTGCCGTAGCTATGTTTTTCCTCGGGAAAACATGGCAAGATGTAGAAAACGGCATTGTGAATGGTATACAATTAGCGCTTATACCTATTATTATCCTTATGCTTGTTGGCCTTCTTATAGGAAGCTGGATTGCTTCGGGAACAGTTCCTGCTCTTATCTATTATGGATTAAAATTACTATCACCTAGATACTTTCTTGCTGCAACCTTGCTTATTTGTTCTATTGTTGCTGTTTCAACCGGAACATCCTGGACTACCGCAGGAACAGTAGGAATCGCCCTCATGGGGGTAGGCGGGGCGCTTGGTATCCCCAGCCCCATGACAGCCGGAGCCATTATTTCTGGGTCTTATTTTGGAGATAAAATGTCGCCTCTTTCTGATACGACGAATCTAGCCCCAGCAGTGGCTGGCGGTGAACTTTTTGACCACATTCGAGCCATGGTCTGGACCACAGCTCCTACATACATCATAGCTCTTATTATTTATATCGTTATTGGCCTTCGTTTTAGTGGAGATACAGGAAACTTAGAGGATATAGCTATCATCTCTAATACAATGATTCAGACATATAAAATCAATATTATTACGTTAATCCCGCCTATTTTTATTATAGTAAGCGCTTGGAAAAAGTGGCCCGCTATCCCCTCTCTTATGATTGGAATTTTTCTCGCTTGTCTCACAGCCTTCTTCATGCAGGGACAAGGAATATCAGACCTTATTTCCATCGTCCATTATGGATATGAATCTGAAACTGGAGTCAAGGCTGTTGATGATCTGTTAACTCGAGGCGGACTTGACAGCATGATGTGGACCATTTCTCTCATCGTTTGCGCTCTTTCATTTGGAGGCATTATGGAAAGCTGCGGATTTCTCGAAAGCATCCTCTCCCATCTCAGCAAATATCTCAAAAGCGTACACTCTCTTGTGGGAATCACTCTCATTTCCAGTTACCTCAGCAACTTCTTTCTTGGCGATCAATTCCTCGGCATTATCGTTCCGGGAAGGACTTTCAAACCCGCTTATGAAGCGATGGGACTTGCTCCTCGTATGCTTTCAAGAACTTTGGAGGATTGCGGCACTATCTCTTCCCCTCTCATCCCCTGGACAGCTTGTGGAGCCTTCATGAGCAATGTGCTCGGGGTAGGATCTTTCACTTTTATGCCCTACGCCTTCTTCAACTGGCTAAATCCTATCGTAGCTTTCCTTATGACATTTGCTGGCATAGGTATTTTCTGGAGAAAAGCAGACGGTACCATTACACAGGATAAAACTCAGTCTGTAGCAGCACGTCAAGAGGCTTAGAGCTTTACGTTAAATTTAGCTTTTTATAAGGAAGGGGTTTTATAACCCCTTCCTCTCTATGTATCGGAAAAAAATCAAAACAAGGGCTACAAATATACCGATAATAATCCAGTGACTTGTACCTAGAATCTGGGGAATTGTTATTTTCCCCAAATCACCCCAGACGAGAATCGTCCTTTGCAAAAAAGGGTACGCTTCAGCATACAGAGCTGCACCTGATAACATTCCTAAAATTCCCCAAATAGCATCAAGTCGCCCTTCTCCAATAGCCCCTAGAGACGTGCCAGGACAATATCCCAGCAGAGCCCATCCTATTCCGAATAAAATTCCTCCGGGCAGCAAAGCCCCCAAAACAGTAGGCTTAATAGATAGCTTAACTATGTCAAGGTCAAATAAAAAATAAGTCCCAATCATACCCACAGTAATAGTAGAGAGCATAAACTTCAAAATGGTAAAATCCTTCAGCTTCAAGGCACCTAATTGTCTGTCATAACGAACAGTTTCAGATCGCTGAAGCAATATGCCAAAAATAAAACCCGTCAGCAACCCCAAAACAAGCTCTGTTTTCACAACCTGTCACCTTCCCCATATAATAAACGAGCAACAAGAATTCCTGCTCCAAAGAAAAGGGCTAGGGCAACATATCCGCTAACAGCTAACTGAAGCGTACCGCTCAGTCCGTGACCACTCGGTCAGCCATCTGCGAGTCGCGCTCCAAACATGGCTATAATACCTCCTACAAAAGCGGTAACAGCACGGCGTAACGAGCTTTTGCCGAAACGATCTCGCCATGTAATGGGGACCCATTGCACTCTATACGTTTTAGTAAAAAGAGAGCTTACAAGAGAACCAAGGAAGATACCTATAACAAACATAAATTGCCAGTCTATTTGGGGGATTTCTTTCATAAAATATGGCATTTGGGCTACTTTCTCAGGGCTAAAAATCTTCTCCACAAAACCGGCAGATCTTACAAAAGAAGTCGATGCTCCAAAATACTTTCCAGTAAACCATGTGGATAGGACAGAGAGCGCTCCTGCCAAACTTCCAGCTAAATAAGGATTCATCGGCATTCCCCTACGATTATACATATATAGCCCCCCTTCTTTTTCTATGTCGTCTATATTGTATATTAATCTGTCTTATCTTCCAATAGAACCTTAAGAGAGATAATTTCTAGGATTTTCCCATTTTTTATGTTAACGTAAAAACAATCGGGGAAGATAGGGGGAGCTAGTGCATGCGTATTGCTCTTATAGGTTTTGGAGGGGTAGGGAAAGCTTTTACTCGCCTTCTGGAAGAAAAAAAAGAGGAACTGAACCGGAAAAATATTTCTATTTCTCTTACCTACATTATCCGCAGTCAAGGCGGAGTATATGATCCTTTGGGTATCACTAATTCCTCAAGTCTCATCTTCAATCCTGCCATAACTTTTCAATCCCTTATAAAACGACGAGATGTGGATTTGCTTGTGGAAGCTACGCCTACCAATAAGGAGACAGGGGAACCTGGGTTAACCCATATCGCAGAAGCCCTCAATTCAGGAATTCATGTCGTTACGGCTAACAAAGGGCCAGTTCTCCTCGCTTATAGAGATTTGTACGTCATGGCGAAACGGAACCACGTACAATTTGCTATAGGGTGCACCACTGGAGGGGCTCTTCCTGTAATTAATGCTGGCCTTTTCGATATGGCTGGGGCCTCTATATCATCTATAGAGGGTATCTTAAATGGCACGTCTAACTTCATTTTTCAAGAGATGGAATTAAATGGAACCTCTTATCTAGACGCTCTTAAGAAAGCTCAAGGAATGGGCATAGCTGAAACAGATTCCACTTTAGATGTAGAAGGATGGGATACTGCAATAAAGCTATTAATTCTTGTCAATGTATTGATGGGAGAAAATAAAAAACTCTCCGATATATGTGTTGAAGGGATCACAACCATTTCTGCGGGGAAAATACAAGAGGTGCGCAGAGATGGAAAACGAATCAAATTAATAGGGAAAGCCAGAAAAACCGGAAACGACGTGATATTATCAGTACAATCTGAAACTATAGATTCTTCTCATCCTCTTTACGCAGTCAACGGAACAAACAAAGCCGTGCGATTTATATCTGACTCGCTGGGAGAACTCACGATAATAGGAGGGGCTTCTGGAACGACATCAGCCGCAGCCTCCTTATTACGAGATATTATTAATATACAAAAAGGATATCAATTTGTATCATGAATCTAGCATGATGCAACTAAACAGAAAATTCTTAACTATTTTTGTTCTTAATCTAGGCCCTAATATTGAGAAAAATATTTTTATTTTACTTCTTCCCCTTCTGCCAAAACTATACTCCCGCCTATTCTCTACGTAGCTAAAAGGCTACAATACAGAGACACTCTACGTAGCTATGCCATCTACCTTCGGACATAGGGGGGGATTAGGTTAAAAGACTACAATACTAGAGATACTCTGCACTTCATCGTTTTGCGTTGTGAGGGAAATATACCTTTGAAGCAACAAAGAAGGGAGGGTCTCCAATGGAAGATCCTAATGCCTATTGGAGTTGGAGTGTTGAGACTGCTTTTAAAGCCCTTGAAACGCAACCTACCGGCCTTTCGTGGGAAGAAGCAAAAAAACGGCGAGAAAAACTTGGAACTAACGTACTTAAAGCTAAAAAAAGCTATACACTGACTCGACTTTTTTGGGCTCAGTTACGAACCCCTATCGTATTTATTCTCATCTGCGCCGCCTGCATTTCTTTTTTCCTTCATAATCCTTCTGATGCCCTTATAATTTTAGCGATTGTGCTAACAAGCAGTTTTTTATCTTTTCAACAAGAAAAAGGGGCACAGGAAGCTACCTCTAAACTTTTAGCAATGGTTCAAATAAAAACGAAAATTATACGACAGGGAGAGCCAACGAATATCCCCCTAGAGGAAGTTGTTTCCGGAGACGTTGTTTTACTGTCCGCCGGCGATATTATTCCAGCAGACTGTCTTCTCATCGAAAGCAAAGATCTTTTTGTAGATGAGGCGTCCCTCACTGGCGAAACATACCCTATAGAAAAAATCCCCCTCCTTTTGGCCCCGCAAACTTCGTTGAACAAGCGAACAAACACCCTTTTCCTGGGCACTCACGTCATTAGCGGCACAGGAAGAGGGATCGTCGTAAATACAGGCAAAAAAACAGAGTTTGGAAAGACTGCCCAACAACTCCGCATCCGCCCCATAGAAACAGATTTTGAGAAAGGGATCCGACGTTTCGGCTATTTTCTAGTAGAGGTTACATTATTGCTTGTTATTCTTATTTTTGCTTTCAATGTTTTACTCTCCAGGCCTGTTTTAGACTCTTTTTTATTCTCTCTCGCCTTGGCTGTAGGCCTCATTCCTCAGCTTCTTCCAGCAATAGTAAGCGTTAATTTAGCCAATGGCGCTAAAAAAATGGCAAAAAGTAAGGTTATCGTCAAACGACTCTCAGCTATAGAAAATTTTGGAAGCATGAACATCCTCTGTTGTGATAAAACCGGAACACTCACGGCAGGAAATGTACGGCTTCATACCGCCCTTGCACCAGATGGGTCTCCTTCAGAGTATGTCTTGCACGTAGCTGCCATGCACTCAGCATTAGAAACAGGCTTCAATAATCCTATTGACACGGCAATAAAAAACGCACACCCCATCTCATATAAAGAAGCTCAAAAATACGACGAAGTACCCTACGACTTTGTTAGAAAAAGGCAGAGTGTACTTCTGGAATATAACGAACAAAACCTTATTGTCAGCAAGGGAGCTGTGAATTCAATTCTTTCTATTTGCAGCTCTATAGATATGGGACATGAGAAAAACACCTTTTCTATAGAGTCTTATTTGCCTTCTATTATAGAATTGTATAACGAATTAAGCTCTCAGGGGCTAAGAACTCTAGGCGTAGCCATTAAAAACATTGGTTCCTTGATACATTTCACAAAAGAAGACGAAAAAAACATGACGTTTATAGGTTTTTTAACGTTTTACGATCCTCCCAAAGATGGAGTTATTCAAGCCATCCAAAAACTTTCTGAACTAGGCATCTCCTTAAAAATTATTTCCGGAGACAATGCACATGTAGTCAAAAACATAGCGCAACAAGTGGGCATTATTGCACCTCGCGTTATAACTGGTGCTGACCTTCGATCAATAAGTGATGCAGCTCTTTTCCACCTTGCCAATCAATGCTCTCTATTTGCAGAAGTAGAGCCGAATCAAAAAGAACGAATCATTATGGCCCTCAAAAAATCCGGGAACAGTGTAGGGTTTATGGGAGATGGAATAAATGATGCTTCAGCCCTTCATAATGCAGATGTCGGCATTTCGGTAGATACAGCAGTAGATGTAGCCAAAGAAGCCGCTGACATAGTACTTCTTGAAAAAGACCTCGCCGTACTTTCTGAAGGCGTTATAGAAGGACGACGAACATTCGCAAACACAATGAAATACATATTTATGGCCACGAGTGCTAATTTTGGCAACATGTTCAGTATGGCTGGAGCCTCGCTCTTCTTATCTTTTCTTCCTTTAGTACCCAAACAAATTTTACTTATGAACCTGTTGACAGATCTACCAGAGATGACTATTGCCATGGACAACGTGGATAAAGAACTCATCCAAAAGCCTCAACGATGGGATATATCTTTCATTCGCAAATTTATGGTCGTTTTTGGCCTTATGAGCTCATTTTTCGACTACATTACCTTTATAATTCTTTTGTTCTTTTTCCATACTCCAATCTCCCAATTCAGAACTGGGTGGTTTCTGGAATCCATAGCTTCGGCTTGCCTTGTCGTATTGGTTGTACGGAGCAGGAGACCTTTTTTCAAATCTCTACCTGGTTTCAAACTTCTTATAGCCACAATAGGTGTACTCTTTTTTATTCTTCTTTTCCCCGCTACTCCCCTTGCCACACTCTTCGGCTTTTCTCCTCTTCCCTCTTTTCTTTTATGGACACTTTTTGTCATTATAATGTGCATGACCCTCAGTGCAGAAATTATCAAGAAAATCTTTTATCGCTCTATTTCATAGTAGTATTTTTTGAAATATCCCTGAAAGTAAAAAAATAAACAGCATTATCACATGTCTGATGCAATGGATACTTGTAAAAGTTTAAATATTCAGGATAAAATACATATATATTCCCGCGAGAAGAAAGGATCCCGAGCTTGATAGCCTGCATTCTATAGAGAACATGGCTTCAAGCCTATAGGGCGTAGCGGGAAACTGCTGCGCCTCCCGCGTTTGGAAAGGAATCCCTTACTATAAACTAAGGAGGGAGAACTATATGTTTGACTGCTATGCTGGGAAAATTCTACATGTAGACCTGTCAAATGGGGAAATATGGTCAGTTCCTTTATCCGAGAATTGGGTCCGAAACTATATTGGAGGAGAAGGTTTTGGAGCTATTTATCTTGCTGAATCTTTAGCTAAAGGAATTGATGGTCTATCAGCAGAAAACAAGCTTCTTTTTGCATGTGGCCCTTTAACTGATACAAAGGCCCCTTGTTGTGGCCGAACTGTGGTTATGTTCAAGTCTCCCCTTACAGGAACCATCGGAGCTTCCAATGTGGGAGGAGCTTGGGCCCCCCAGCTCAAAAGGGCGGGATTCGATATGCTTGTTGTTCATGGGCAAACTCCAAATCCAACATATCTTTCAATCAATAACGATGAGATCACCCTGCATTCTGCAGAAAAAATTTGGGGGAAAACTACAAAGGAAACGACGGAAATAATCCGTCAAGAACTGGGGAATCCCGAAGCAGAAATCGCATGTATCGGCGAGGCAGGAGAGAAGCTTGTGCGCTTTGCAACCATAATGGTTGGGAACGAACACGCTGCCGGAAGAGGGGGTGGCGGTGCTGTAATGGGGGCGAAAAAACTTAAAGCAATTGCTGTTTATGGAACAAAAGCACGAACGCAAATACATAATAATGACCAATTTAATAACGCTGTAAAAAAAGCCATACAAGAACTTCACAATGAAGCCTTTATTCGGGAAGAGCTTATGAAATATGGTACCCCTTCTTTCTTTGATGCCATGAACAGCCTTGGTCTTGTACCAGCTTATAACTGGCAACGAACCACAACGAATTTCAACGATAGTCTCGGACATAAAGCCTATCATGAAAAATTGGAGGTAAAACAGGATCGATGTTACAACTGTCCAATTGGCTGTGTTCGCCTCACGCGCATTCCAAAAGGGAAATATGAGGGTCGTTCCGGATCGGGACCTGAATATGAGACATTAGCTGCATTTGGGCAAAAACTGGGGAATAAGGACCTCTACTCTATCACTGCCGCAAACTATATTGCAAACGATCTCGGCCTTGATATTATTTCGGCAGGGCAAGTAATAGCCACGGCCATGGAGTGGTATGAGAAAGGAATTATCGATCAAAACAAAACCGACGGACTTGTTCTTTCATGGGGAAACAGCGATGCTATTGTGGAGATAGTAGAACGCATTGCTAGGCGACAAGGTGATTTTGCCACTCTCCTCGGAGAGGGATCTCTCAGAGCTGCACAAAGTATCGGAGGGGACGCAGAGAAATATGTTATGCACGTGAAAGGGCAAGAAATGGCCGCAGATGGAGTGCGAAGCAGTAAGGGAGAAGCTCTATCGCATATGCTTTCTCCACGAGGGGCAGACCATTTACGTCCATATGGTGCTACTGTCGATGCTTTCGGCTACCTGGAAGAAGAACTTGGCGTTACCGAACGTGTAGATCCATTCAGTGAAGAAAACAAAGATTGGTTCAAGCCTTTTGAAGAGCTCTCTATGGCCGCAAATTTGCTTGGCGTATGCTTGTTCGCTAGTATCACCCTAGCCATAAAAGGAAGGACATGGGCAGAGCTTTTTAGCAGTGGATCTGGAAGAAAGTACAGCTATATAGACTTGTTTAAAGCAAGCGAACGAGTTATCAATATAGAGCGGCTTTTCAATATTCGCGAGGGATTTTCGAAAAAAGACGACTATCTCCCTCAGCGATTTAGTACTGAGCCCGCGCCAGATGAACCAGGGAAAGGACAAGTCGTCGATCAAGGCAGGCTTTTAGAGCTGGCTTATAAAATAAAAGGTTGGGATAGTCAAGGGGTTCCGACTAAAGAAAAACTCTCTGAGCTATATTTAACCGAAATAGGGAAAAAATTATTAGGTTGACATAGAAAGAATATTCAGTACCCCAAATGTCAAACGCAACGCTGGCATTTGGGGTGCACTTCGAAAAATGCCCGCCATTATCTCCTCCGATCTTGTTCCACAACTTAACAGGTGTTATTATCAACCCTCAGTTTGAATTTTGACTTTATATTGTGCATACATATTTCTTATCGAATAAAAGCAAAGGAGGTTTCCTTAAGAAGGCACTACAGTAACGTTATACATATGGAGGTGTTTCTTGTGTTGATGGAAGTAGTTAAATTTGCTAATGGAATTCTCTGGGGGAAGCTTATGACGTGGCTTCTTCTGGGAACTGGGGTTTTTTATAGCATTCGGTTATGGATTCCACAATTCCACCATTTTGGGCACACTTTTAAGGTATTGTTTGGAAGCAGGAGGTCAGAAGAGGGTGGTATTACGTCTTTTCAGGCTTTATGTACAGGACTAGCAGCCCAAGTAGGTACTGGCAACATAGCAGGTGTTGCAACTGCACTTGTTTCGGGAGGACCTGGCGCTGTTTTTTGGATGTGGGTAACCGCCGGCAACTATTTTTGCAGAGGCCGTTCTAGCCCAGTTGTTTAGGGTCAAAAATAAAGATGGTACATATCGTGGTGGTCCTGCTTATTACTTGGAAAAGGGGTTAGGACAACGGTGGATGGGAGTCCTTTTTGCGATAAGCATTATTGTCGCTATGCCTTTTGTTTTTAACGCCGTTCAGTGTAATTCTATTGTTGCCGGATTGCGAGGAGCTTTTTTCTCTAATGTAAAAGAAGGAGGAAACATTGAACTCTACTTGGGAATTGTCGTAGCAGGTCTCACTGCTGTTGTTATTTTCGGTGGACTAAAACGGATAGCTCACGTAGCGGAGGTCGTGGTTCCATTTATGGCTTTGTTCTATATTCTTATTGCCTTAGTAGTAGTTATTATCCATATACAGCAGTTACCCGCCATTTTAGTTACTATCTTCAAAGGCGCTTTTGGAATAAAACAAGTGGCAGGAGGTATACTCGGGCATACAGTGGCTCAAGCATTCCGCTACGGTATGGCTCGAGGGCTTTTCTCTAACGAGGCGGGGATGGGATCCACCCCCAATGCCCACGCTACAGCAGACGTAAAACATCCAGCTCGCCAAGGTTTTGTAGCCATGATAGGTGTCTTTACAGATACTATTATTATTTGCACTGCTACAGCTGCTCTTATCCTTATTTCTGGACAGCTCGGCAGTGGCGAAACTGGAGTGGAGTTGACGCAACTTTCTCTTAAAACAGCTTTAGGTTCTTGGGGGCCAGCTTTTATCGCTATTGCCCTTACTTTTTTTGCTTGGACATCTATTCTTGGAAATTACTATTACGGTGAAAGTAATTTAATGTACCTTTTCCCGCAAGCACAAAAGGGACCTTTGCTTTTTTCGTATCGAATCGCCGTTTTAGGTATGATTATTTTTGGAGCCGTAAGTTCTGTACCACTCGTATGGGAGTTGGCAGACTTTTTTAATGGATTAATGGCTTTATTGAATCTTGTTGGCATTCTTTTGCTCTCTGGAGTCGTAGTAAAAGTTCTTAATGATTACGAAAGGCAATTGCAAACACAACCTGATTTTGAGCCACTATATAAGAGAACGGATATGTAATTTGTTATATAAAAAAAGGGTGCTGGGACATCTGTTCAGCACCCCTTTTGCTGGATTCTATGTCCAACTTTTTGAGCGCACTTCACATCCCAAACACCGCTTTTGATTATTCTTCTCTACCTTCACTATAAAGGCGCTTCATGGAATCTCGCAACCCCAGATAAACTGCCTTATATTCAGAGTACAGCTCATTATAAACTTCCGTATGTTCAGTTACTGGATAGACGGGCTCTTTAAAATGTAGCCACTCCTTCAAGATTTCTGGCCTGTCAAAAACACCCGTACCAAGACCTGCCAATAGGGCATCTCCAAGAGGAGCTTCTACATCTTCTTGAAGGACTTTCACTGGATAACCACTTACATCGGCAAAAATAGATGTCCAAAGGGAGGATTTCGCCGCGCCGCCTACAAGAACCATTTCTGGATCAAGCTTCACAGACGTTCCTAAGATGCTCTCCATATTATGACGAAGGGCATAAGCAACCCCTTCCATACAGGCTCGATATATGTGACCTTTGCCGTGATAAAGGCTCAACCCCATCAACGTTCCACGGGCACTGCTATCCCAAATAGGGGAACGCTCGCCCATCATATACGGAAGAAATACGAGGCCATCTGAACCAGCAGGGACATCCTGACTTTGAAGTTCCAGCAAAGAATATGCACTGACTCCGAGACGATTCTGGGTCTCCAATTCAAGAGTTCCAAAATTATTTCTGAACCACTGAATAACTGCACCAGCTGTAGCAGCTCCTCCAAAAGTGTAATTCTTTTTAAGAGGATCCAAAACGTGAGGATAACTGATCAATCGGTCGGTGAGATTCGCCTTTTCGGTAATAAACCCCCAGCACATAGATGTTCCTACC